>JASLLE010000060.1 GCA_030747175.1 Dehalococcoidia bacterium
AGTTACGCGGGTTCCGGCCCCGAGTCGACTCGTGACCGACGTATGCCAGTTGACCCGAATTCGCGTCTATCGCGTAGATGACGATGCTGTCGTGACCACGATTGGAGCCGTATATGAAGCGGCCGTCGGGCGATATGTGTAGGTCGGCTGTGGTCGTTGAACCAGACCAGCCCTCCGGCAGCGCCGAGACGGTCTGCGTGGGCGTCAACCGGCCTGCTGTACGGTCGTAATCCATCGCCGTGATCGTGGAGTCCAGCTCGTTGATGGCGTAGGCGTGCGCGCCGTCCGGGTGGAAATCGAAGTGGCGCGGCCCTGCGCCCGGGTGTAGCTCGACGTCGAGGTCCGCAGGCGTGAGCTTGCCCGTCGCCGAGTCCAACTCGTACGACTTGATGCGGTCGAGCCCGAGGTCGTTGATGTATACCCGGCCGGTCTCGTGATCCAGGTTGGCGGAATGGGCATGCGGACCGTCCTGGCGATCAGAATTTGGACCGGTCTCTCCCTCGTGTTGCACGAAATCGGACGGCGCTTCGAGGCTGCCATCTGCGTTAATCGGGAGGACGGCGACGCTGCCCCCGTTGTAGTTGGCGACCACGGCGTTCCGTCCCGTCGCGTCCACGTTGACGTAACACGGGCCCGGTCCGTTCGTCGGTTGCCGGTTAAGGAAGTTCAGGTTTCCGGAGGAACGGTCCACGCTGAACGAGCTCAACGCGCCGCTGATGTTGCCGTCGTAGTCGTCGATCTCGGTGACGGCGTACAGGTGGGACAGGGTGGGATCAAGCGCCACAAAGGACGCGTTGGTGATCTCGGCGGCCAGCTCGGGCGTGGTCAGCGCGCCGCTCTCGGAGTTAAACCGGGCGACACCGATGCCGAGTCCGTCACGTCGTGTGTATGCCCCGATGAATACCAGGAAATCGTTGCCGGCCATGTGTTCCTTCTTTGTGTTGAACGGCGTTAATCGCCGCTTTTGCCCAGGTGCTCTACGTACACCTTGACCGAATCTTCCAGCGTTCGGCTGGTATCGAAGGTCTGGCGGGTTTCGCTTGCGAATGGCGTCCCGTCCAGGAGCAGGAATATCTCACGGGCGGCCTGGTGGAACCTGTCCGTCACCCCGGCCGATGCGAACGTATCCGCGATCTCTTCCATCTCGCCGATCCATCGTCCGGCGTCAAGTGGCAACCGCGGAACGGCCCGCTTCATGCCCTCGTACGCAGCCGACTGGCTCGATGCCAACTCGGCGCCCAGTTCCTCGGTGATCCCGAGCGACTCTGCAGCGGTGGCGACCGCCGTCAGGAGCGTGGTCGTGCCCTTGGTCAGCCCGGCGTAGCACATCTTGATCGAGCTGGCCCTGCCGATCTCATCGCCCATCGGCATGACCTTTATCCCTTTGCCGTCCAGCTCGGATATCGGGCCGAGGTCCGGGCCGCTGGCGTAGAAACGCGGGGGCGAGCCCGGCCTTCCGGGCGCGCTGCCGATGATCCCGGCGTCCGTATAAGGAGCGCCCGCGCCCAAGATGATTGCCTCAACACGACGGGTCGTGTCCGGCGAGATGGCGTTGCACTCGACGAACATGGGAGTGGAACCAGATCCCTTGACGGCGGCAGCGATATCGTTGCCGAAGCCCTCGGCCGAAGACGGCGGCATGATGGAAAGGACGATGTCCGCCTCAGAGACCATCAACTCAAGGTTCCCGATATCTCGAATCCCGGCGACTTTGGCCAGGTTGCGCGAGTGCTCGCTCCGCCCATTGAGGCAGGAGATCACGTCGAACCCGCTCTCACGGAGCGCCTGTCCAACGGCGTGCCCCATGTCCCCGACGCCCATGATGGCGACTGTCTTTATCGGCAAGTCTGGCCCCCCGGTAGTGTGCTGGTACCCGGGAGAAGGGTATATGACGGGAAGGTGCCTAGGGGGAGGGCGTCGTGTCTGCACGGCGTCAAGAGCGCGCGTCCGGCTTGCATTGTCATTCTGATCCTTCCGGGGAAGGAGAAGAATCTCCCGGTTTTCCGGCCATTCGATTGTTCTCTGGTGATTACCATGCTCATGCCTGCGCCAATCATCTGGTCGCGTCCTGTCTTATCAAACATCCCCAAATGCTGCGTTTGGACATTTTTGGAGGACAGCCGGAAGATTCTGATCCTTCCACGGAAAGATCGAGGTGACAGTGTGTGTCGCTCGGCATGCCGATCTACCCCCTCTCCCGGTGGGAGACGGCCGGGGTGAGGGGGATAGAGGTTCTGCGCGAACGGTGTGCATTCGCCAAATCGCGTCTTGGTGAAGGTCCCTCGATTACGCACGGGATGACACTGTTTATCGCTCAGCGAACGCCATGACGCGGGTCCGCATTCAAATCCTCAGACAGTACCGATCGGAGCAACCCCCGCTCCTACAGTCCGGCGACCGCAAGCGCGATCTGGTCCCTGGTGGTAGCGTTCAATCGGGAATGTATCACTTCACTCCGCCGTGATAGGGTGGGTGGATGGGAATTACATTCTGGCCACGTCGGTGGTGGTGGCAGCGATTTTACTGGGAGTGGTTCAAGACCGGATTGCTTCCGTCGTTCGGTTGGGCAGACCGAATCGCGACTTTTTTGGCCCTCTTGGTTCCGGCCGGTATTTGGGCGTTCAAAAAATGGGTCCCAGTCGATCTCTCCGAAGGACAGGAGAGTGACATGAACTCTCTCCTGTGGATCGCTCCACTAACGATCCTCGCCAGCCTAACGCTAATTCGGGTTATAGCTGCCCCTTATTGGATACAGAAGAGCCGTGCGCTTGAGGGGTTGGAAGAACCCAGTGTCACGGAATATGACGATCCCAAAGGTTACCTGGACCATCTACAGGACGACCCTCAGGCACTGAACGATCTGACAAAACTCACGAACAAGGCGGTTGGACACACCCGTAAAGTCGGTGAAGCGTTCCAGCGGCGTAACGATCAAAGACGGCGATTATCTGATGCCGGGAAGTTAGATGTTAGCCGAGCTTTACGCCTCTCTGGGAAGGCGGCTAGGGATTTGGGTAAATATAGAAAACGCCTGCAGCGCACTCGGGACCGAATGGATCCGGTTATTCAACGCGTCAATGAAAACCAACGAGGGCTGGCCGTTTGGATTCAGAGCGGAAGCGATGAGAACGCCAACGGATTGGGTGAGTACCAACAGACCGTTATCGAGTTTAGAGAAGGCGTAATTTCAGCCCTTGAGGGTATGAATACTCTTCGCACAGCAATTGAGGGCTTTAGGGTCAATCCAATGAGTCAAATTATGAGCAAGGCCAGCCGAGAGGCGTTGGTCGTTATGGATCGTCTTATTGGCGACTACGAATCCATTGATGAGACTTGCACCACGGCCATTGAGCAAATTGGAACCGTGCTACTTAGCCAATCAACTCCCGATACTCCAGCCGCGGTGCGTGAACCAACTCCTTGAGCGCATCCCGGAAGATGAACGGATTGTTCCGATTGTTGAACCTGAACTCGAACTCGTCCAGATACCGCTCAAGGTGCTTACGAGAAATCTTGTGAAACGAACCTGCCACACCGCGCTTGAACAACGCCCACACGCCCTCAACGGTGTTCGTGGACACGTCACCGCGTACCCACTCTTCTTTGCGGTGCTGGACCGTCTCGTGCCGGGTGTCCTCGTCACCGACCCCGGTGTACGACGGGTGTTCGTCCGTGTAGATGGCCTCGGCTTCGTCAGAGACGACCTCATTGATGAAGCCGTGCAGTTCCTTCTTGGAAGTGGTCGGGATATTACGCAGACGGGTATCGCCGCCGCGCTCGACAGCCCCGACGATCACGGACTTGTTGGCGACGTAGCCCTTCCCCATCCCTCGGACCTTGCCGCCTATCCACGTCTCGTCTACTTCGATGATCCCGGACAGCAACGCGTCGGGGGTTCGGAGTGCTTCACGGATGCGGTGCGAAAGGAACCAGGCTGTACGCGGAGTCGTGCCAAGCGTGCGCCCGAGTTGCCGGGAACTGATGCCCTTCTTGCCTTCAACAATCAGGTAGATCGCCGTCACCCATTTGGTAAGCGGCAGGTGGGTGTCGTGCATGATCGTGCCACTGGTTACGCTGAACTGGTGGCGGCATGAGGAACACTGGAAAAGGTTGCGCTTCGGGAGCCGTGTCACGTCCTCGGAGCCGCACTCAACACAGGTCGGGCCGTCCGGCCAGCGCAGACGCTCAAGATACTGGCGGCAAGCGTCGTCAGAGCCGAACTCTTCCATCAGCTTGAACAGGTTCATTTCGTATGTCTGAGGCATCTAAGAAACCCCGCAAGAAGCGACTACCCAAGAACGTTACGGAACTGCCGGACGATGAGGCGATCTTGAAGCTACTGCCCAAGAAGGCTGTTGATGAAATGAACCGGCTCGTTGACCACGAACCAACCCACCGCAAGCCCCGTAAGAAGTAGTTTACTTAACTATGATAGCGGAGTCAAGTGATACATTTCCGTTCAATCTCCTCCAACACCCCGACGACCACTCGCAATCCAACAGGAGACCCTGAATGCAACTCGGCATGATCGGCCTGGGCCGCATGGGCGGAAACATGGCCCGGCGGCTCTTACAGTCAGGCCACGATGTGGTCGCGTACGACCGGGACAACAACGCGGTGCGGACGGCGGCTGGATATGGCGCCACCCCGGCTACGGGGCCGGCCGATCTCGTGTCACGGCTGGATGCGCCCCGTGCCGTCTGGATCATGCTGCCGTCCGGCGATGTCACCGAGGCAGGCATCGACGAGCTTCTTGGCCTCCTGTCTCCAGGCGACACGATAATCGACGGCGGCAACTCCAATTACAAAGACTCGATCCGCCGCTCGGAGAAAGCCGCCGGCCATGGTGTCGATTTCATGGACGCCGGCACAAGTGGCGGAATCTGGGGGTTGCAGGAGGGCTACTCCCTGATGGTGGGCGGCGACAAAGCCGCGTATGAACGGCTGGAGCCAATTTTCCAGTCGCTTGCGCCGGCGGCGGATCGCGGCGTCGGACGGGTCGGACCGAGCGGCGCGGGCCACTTCACCAAGATGATCCACAACGGCATCGAATACGGGATGATGCAGGCCTATGCCGAGGGTTTCGAGATCCTGGCCGCGCGACCCGATCTCGTCGAAGACCTTGAGCAGGTTTCTCGAATCTGGCAGCACGGATCGGTGGTCCGATCATGGCTGCTTGACCTCGCCGTGGCGGCGCTCGAAGAAGACGGCGATCTGTCTGCGCTGACGTCTTACGTCGACGATTCAGGCGAGGGCCGATGGACCGTGCAGGAATCGGTCGATCTCGGCGTGCCTGCCCCTGTAATAACTGCGTCATTACAGGCGCGATTCCGGTCCCGCCAGGCCAACCCGTTTGGCGGCCGAATGCTGTCAGCGTTACGCAAGCAGTTCGGCGGCCATGCCGTCCAAAAGGCGGAATGATCGATATGCAAAGCGCCGACGCCACGACGATCGTGATCTTCGGCATCACGGGTGATCTTGCGGCGCGGAAGCTGTTGCCGGCCCTGTTCAATCTCGCTTGCCTCGGGCGGCTCCCGGAGTCCACGCGTATCGTCGGTTTCGCACGCCGGGAACGCTCGGACGAAGAAGTGCGTGAGTTGCTCCGTGAGGGTGTGACGTCTGTAGGTGGCATGGATGGTCACCTTCCAGAGTGGGACGAGTTCGCCCGGGGGATCACCTACATCTCGGGCGACCTCACGGACACCGACGATTACCGGAAACTGGACGCCCACCTGACGGCGTTCGAAGGTTCAGGCTCGACGGGACGTATCTACTACCTGTCAGTCGCTCCGAACCTGTACGCCCGCTGCGTCACGGAGCTTGGCGCCGCCGGGATGTCACGGGAGAACGGCGAGGACTGGCGACGGGTCATTATCGAAAAACCGTTCGGGAATGATGGGGTTTCGGCCGCAGCGCTGGACCGGGACGTGCAGGCCGTTTTCGACGAGAGCCAGGTGTATCGAATCGACCATTACGTCGGCAAAGAGACAGTTCAGAACCTGCTGTATTTCCGATTCCTGAACTCCATATTTGAACCCCTCTGGAACCGAAATTACATAGAGTCGGTGCAGATTTCGGCGCTCGAAGAAGTCGGGGTCGAAGGCCGGGTCGACTTCTACGATCAGACCGGCGTGGTTCGAGACATGTTCCAGAACCACCTTTTGCAGGTGTTGGCGATGATCGCGATGGAGCCGCCTAATTCGATCGACGCAGACGCTCTGCGGAACGAGAAGACGAAGGTCTTACAGGCGATCCGATGCCCCGAGCCGGAACACGCTGTGCGCGCCCAGTACGAGGGCTACACGTCGCTGCCGGGCGTGGCGCCGGGTTCCACCACGCCGACGTACGCGGCGATGATGCTGCGGATAGACAACTGGCGTTGGCAGGGTGTCCCATTCTTCCTGCGCAGCGGTAAAGCCCTGTCCACGAAATCCACCGAGGTGGTCATCCAGTTCCGGGAGCCGCCGCACCTCTTGATGGGCGCCGGTCAGGACTCCGAGGCCGCAAGGATAGAACCGAACATACTGGCGCTGAGGCTTCAACCGGACGAGGGGATGCACCTTCGATTCATGTCCAAGGTGCCGGGAGGAGGGACGGCGACGCGGCCGGTCGACATGCGTTTCAACTACGACGACACATTCGAGGGTCAGGCGATCCCGGACTCGTACGTACAGTTGCTGGACGACGTTCTGCGGGGCGACCCGTCGCTCTTCACCCGCTCAGACAACATCCACGCGGCGTGGGCGGTTGTAGACCCGCTGCTGGAGGCGTGGAACGACGGCAACGCGCCACCGCCGGCGTTGTATCGGGTGGGATCAGACGGCCCATCACAGGCGGACGCGATGCTGGCAAACGAGGGCCAGCGCTGGCTGCCGGGATAGGATCGTTCCGTATCCACTTGTTGTCACCCGATCCTTCCCCGGAAGGACGAGGGATCTTTGCCGCGCCGTCAGCCATTGACAACACCTGTTCGCGGCCGGGCCGCATTAACCGCCAGATCATCCCCACAACAGACACCGTGGAGCCGCCACAACATATGCCAATCCGTTAGGATGCGCCTCCCGGACGACGAATTCCGGGACACCACAAGGGAGGTTAATGATGGCACGGTATTTGATTCAGGTTTCGTACACGTCAGAGTCCTGGGCAACACAGGTCGCGAATCCGACGAATCGACTGGAAGCGGTCGCCAATATGCTGGCCCCGGCTGGCATCAAATTTGTCGATTCGTACTACGCCTTCGGGGAGTTCGACATGGTTGTGATCGCGGACGGCCCGGACAACGTGAGTACGGCGGCTGGCGTGATCGCGGTCGCCGCGGGCGGGGCCGTGTCGAAGCTCCAGACCACGCCGCTCCTGACCCCTGAAGAGGGTCTTGCGGCCATAACGAAGGCGGGATCGATCGGGTACTCGCCTGCGGTCTCCTGAGCGATCTCTCCCGTCGTTCTCCAGACAACGGCATGGGAACAGGGCGCACCGGCATCGGTGGGTGCGCCCTGTTCGTTCACGTCGCCCGGTTAATATGACCGATCTGATCACGTGTTCGAATCGAGAGGCACCCGGATGGCAGGACTTGTAGAAGGCAAAGTCGCGCTAATCACAGGCGCTGGCTCCGGCATCGGCCGGGCCACGGCGCTCGAGTTCGCCCGGCAGGGGGCGCGCGTCGTGGCGGCGGATATCGTCTCGGAGACAGCTGCCGAGACCGCTCAACTGATCCAGGCCGAAGGCGGTGAAGCGGCTTCGGTCCTGGTCGACGTGACTGATGAAGCCGCCGTGGCGGCGATGGTGGACTTCACAGTTGCTGAGTACGGTCGGCTCGACTGCGCCCACAACAACGCCGGCATCCTGGGGCCGCTGTCGGACATCGCCAACTACCCTCGTGAGGAGTTTGACAGGGTGCTGGCGGTCAACGTCACCGGCGTGTGGCTCTGTTTGCAGGCGGAGGTTCGGCAGATGCTCAAGCAGGACGCGCCTGACGGCGGCCACACCATCGTCAACACGTCCTCTGTTGCGGGGCTGGTGAGCAACCAAGCGATCCCGGCTTACACCGTCAGCAAACACGCGGTGATCGGGCTGACCACCTCGGCCGCGCAGTCTTACGGTAGGCAGGGGATCAGGGTTAACGCCGTATGTCCGGCACTGATCGAAACTGCCATGTCGATGCCGTTTCAGGTCGACCCGGACAAACCGAGTACAACGCGCGTCCGGCAGGCCATAGACCGCAACGGTCAGCCAGAAGAAGTCGCAGCACTGGTGGTCTGGCTATCGTCGGCAG
Source organism: Dehalococcoidia bacterium (assembly GCA_030747175.1). Lineage (GTDB taxonomy): Bacteria > Chloroflexota > Dehalococcoidia > Lucifugimonadales > Lucifugimonadaceae. Next base: position 8,276 of record JASLLE010000060.1, read on the forward strand.
CATCGTCATTTGTGACGGGAACGCCGGTGCGCGTTGACGGCGGTGCGCTGGCGTAGGAGGCGTATCAGTCGTGCGTAGTCCAAACCGTGTCCTGAGGTTCTCGAAGGACCGAAACTGACGTTAACGCTGCATATCGCGCTTGGACCCGGAGTTATGACCGGTGAGTCCCGCTATGGAACGGAACCTTGAACCTTCCTCACCATTCCTCGGAAGGGCAGGCTCCTGGCCCTCTACCATTGGGAGAGGGGATTCTTCCGAGCCAGCTAGCCGGTCACCTCAAACGCCCAGACCTGCATCAGCGCATCGGGTATTCCCTTTGGCATGGTGTGGGCTGGATCAGTGACCTCGGCCAGCTTCCACAATCCGGCGTCCGCTAATTCGGCTTCTTTCTCCACGAAGCCGCCCGGCTCCCGGTAGTCCGGGCGCATCGAGTAGATCACGTGACCTCCGGGCTTCGTAATCCGGACCATTTCGTCAAGCGAAGAGGCCGGGGCGTGGCCGAGTGTGAGAACACCTACACAGGCCACGGCATCAAATATGTTCGGCGGGAAATCCAGGGGATCACCAAGCTGCATCTGCCGGAGGACGCGATACACGCTCTTGAGTCTCGCTTGAGCGAGCATCTCCGCCGAAAAATCAATCCCGGTCAGATCGGTGTACCCGGCCTCCGCCAGCAACTGGCCGACCAGCCCGGTTCCAACGCCCGCGTCAAGAATCCGTCCGTTCACCGGCACGTACTTCTGAATCACGGGCACCGTCATCTGCGGAGCGGACCATCCGTAGTTCTCCGTCATTTCAGCTTCATATGAAGCTGACCACGTGTCGTAGCGCTCGACCAGTTGCTCGGCGCTCGTGGACGAGTACACCCACTCCACGCCGCCCTGCCCGGGAGCCGGACCGTCTGATTCTGTGCTCATGCGCATTCTCCCGTGGATTATTCAACATCGTACACATCACAAGACGCGAAAAGAGGCGTCCCGACAGAAATCGGGACGCCTCCACTGTTTAGCTATTCAACTGCGCCACTGATGCCCCCGTCAGGGTTACTTCAGCAGATCCGGGTACATTGAGAACTCCATCTGCTGGACCGTGATGGTCTCGATCAAGACGGTCTTGCCCTCGCTGTTTAGCTGCTGCGCCCTCTTGATCGCCGGGGCGACCTCTTCGGGCTTCTCGACCCGGATGCCGGTCGCACCCAGGCCCTCTGCGATCTTGGCGTAGTCACCACCCTGGTTGCCCGCGCCGAACTCTTCCATGGCGGTCGGCTGGTGGTGGTTGTATCCGCCCATCGTGCTGTTGTTCAACACAACCGTGGTGATGGGATTGCCTGATCGAACCGCCGTCTCGATGTCCAGTCCGGACATGCCGAAAGCGGCGTCGCCCATGATGTTCATGCAGAACTTGGACGGGTCAGCGATCTTCGCCCCGATCATCAGGGGAATGCCGTACCCGAGGTGGGTCGTTTTGCCCCAGCCGATGTAGCCGTACGGCACCGTCGCGCTGAAGAAAGGCATCACCTCGTCACGTGGGTGTCCGGCGTCGTGGGTCGCCACGGTGTTCTCGTGGTCCACGGTCGCGTTGATCTCTGCGACGACCCGGTAGGGGTTCATCGGAGCACCGGCGGTCGCCAGGTGCGGGGCCCATTCAGTCTGCCATTCGGCCCAAACGGCGGCAACGCGGTCTGCGGTGGCGGTATCGCCCCTGCGGCCGTTGTCGCCGATCGCGGCCTTGACCTCGTCGACCATGGCCTGCAATACAAGTTTGGCGTCGCCGACGATACCGAGGTCGATGGCATAGTCCTTGTTGATGTCCTCTTCCGATATGGTCGAGTGGATCATGAACTTGCCGTTCGGAATCTCAAGTCCGAAGTTGGTCCGAGTGAGACCGGTGCCGACACAGAACATGGTGTCGGAGTCGCCGAGCCACTTCCAGACCGGCTTCGGCGCCGTCCGGTTGGCCGAACCGAGCGCCAGCGGGTGGCTGTCCGGGAACGCGCTCTTGGCCTGCATGGTGGTCATGACCGGGATCTGCGTGAGTTCCGCCAGCTCCATCAGCTCGGCCGCGGCGCCGGCGTAAAGCACGCCCTGCCCCGCCCATATGGCGGGGTTGGTGGCGCCAAGAAGCTGCTTGACAGCGTCCTTCACGTCGGACGGGTTCGGCGCGGTCCTGATAGTCGAGGTGCGCTTGTAGTCGGTGAAGCCCTCCGGGACTTCCTGCCCAAGCACATCGCCGTTCAACTGGAGCAGCGTCGGGCCGGGCCGGCCGTTTCGGGCGACGTGGAACACGCGGCGGACCTGCTGCGAAGTACGTTCGATGCGGTTCACGTCCAGGGCGAGCTTGGTGATGTGCTCGTAGTTCTCCGGAGCGGAGAATCCCGGAAAGACATCCTCACTGAAGGTGCCGTGGCCGCCGGGCATGTAAACGAGGGGTACTGCGTCGCCGAAGGCCTGCGCTATGCCGCCAAAGGCGTTCTCGACGCCGGGGCCGCCCTGTGAGGCGAACACGCCGATCTTGCCTTTGGAGGCGAGCTGGCGGCTGTAGGCGTCCGCCGCCTGGACGCCGCCGCGTTCCTGCCGGAAAACGATCGGACGGATGCCCGCTCTGGCGACCGCTTCGATGAGCGGGTTCGCCGGGAAGCACGCCATCCACTCGACGCCTTCTTTTTTCATGCACTGGGCTACAAAGTCGAAGCCATTCATTGCTGGAAGAACCTCCGTCCTCAGACGTGTGATGCCCTGTTTTTTTTTGGGCGCCGGGATCTTTTATTGCCGCTATCGGGTGAGTTCGTCGATTCACACTTCGAGCGCGCCGTAATTTCCAGGCTGATCGGGCTGGCGCATTGTACCGCCGCGACGTTGGTCGCGCGGTGGTCATCTCCCCGGTTTGACCCGGATGAGACCAGGAGCACCGGTCCCATCTCCCCTCCATCGCGTTAGGATGTCGGCTCGATTATCAAGTTTTGGGTCGGCCTGGAGTGGGCCGGGCGAAACGGCGGCACAGGTGAACGCGATCAATTCGACGCTCGAACTGGAAGACGGAACCACACTCCCATACGAGACGCGGGGCGACCCCGGTAACCGGCCGATAGTTCTGCTGGTCCCGGCAGACGCTGATCCCGTTCCACTACGCGGGCTTGCGGAACGCCTTTCCGCCGATTTCATGGTGGAACTGATCCCGCTGCCGGGAGACGGACGAGGTGGTGATTGGACCTGCGCAGCCCTGGACGAGGCCGGCGCTCCGGCGCTCGTGGTCGGGTACGGCCAGTCGTGCCGGGCCGCATTCGTCTCGACCCGGCTGCGAAAGGTGAAAGCGCTGGTAGTGGTGGACGCCAGCCTGCCCCATCCGGATACAGACGACCCCGGGGTGTCCACTCTGATACTCCGCGGACGGCAGGCGGAACGCCTGCCGCACGAGGACGCGGTGTCACTCATGAATCGGCTCCCCGGCTCGCGCCTGTACGAGTTGGAGGATTGCGGCGACGACCCCGCGGTCGAGGCGCCGGACGCGCTTGAGACCGCAATCCGCTGGTTCATCGACCACCTGCCGGAAGACGGCCCAGATGCATACACGGACGAGTAGCCGGGCTGCATGGCGGGCCAGTTCCCGGTCCCAATCCTGGCGTGACGGTTCGGCTACACGGTTATCGGCGATGTATCGCGGTTGCCGGTAGGGCCGTACTGCGCTAACTTTTCGCCAGCCGGTCCGCCCGATGTCCCGCGGCAGGCCGGAACCTGACAGGCCCGACATTCCCCAAGTCATTTCAGGGAGCGACCGCATGGTCACCTCAGCGGCCATTATCGAGCTAAACGTCGCGATCGAGATGCGAGACGGTGTGACGCTTCACGCAGACGTGTATCGCCCGGGCGGCGAAGACCCGTGTCCCGTGATCCTCCAACGGACGCCCTACGACAAGCGAGGCGCCGCCGCCGTCAACGTATTGATGGCGGTAGAGAGGGGATACGCGATCGTCCTACAGGACGTTCGGGGCAGGTTCCAGTCCGGCGGGGCGTTCGACACGTTTGTGAACGAGGCCAACGACGGATACGACACCGTCGAATGGATCGCAGAACAACCCTGGTCCAACGGCAAGATTGGCATGATCGGAGCCTCATACGTGGGCGCGACCCAGTGGCTTGCGGCATCCGCCAAACCACCACACCTTACGGCGATCTTCCCGCGCGTGACGGCGTCCGACTATCACGAGGGATGGACATACCAGGGCGGTGTTTTTGAACTCGGATTTAACGTGTCCTGGGGCATCAGGCTCGCCGCGGCAAACGCCAGGCATCTTGGGGATGAACTGGACCTGTCGGATGAGCGCGTCGCCGAACTTGCGCGCACGGTCGACGACATAGACGACGCCTTCTGGACGCTTCCCCTGGATCAGCAACCGTTCATGAACGCCCAGACCTCTCCCTACTTCTTCGACTGGCTGAACCATCCGGCGGAAGACGGATTCTGGTCCGGCATCCGCATCGAAGACAAGCATCACGATATCCAGACCCCGGCGTACAACCTGGGCGGCTGGTACGACATTTTCCTGATGGGGACGCTGCGCAATTACGTCAACATGCGTGAGAACGGCGGGTCCGATGAAGCATCAGCCGGTCAAAAACTGATCATCGGACCGTGGAGTCACTCCAGCATCGGCCAGAACGTGGTCGGCGACGAGGACTTCACCCACCAGGCAACCGCCGTCGGCGTCAACCTGGATGAGTTGACCCTTCGCTGGTACGACCACTGGCTGAAGGGTGAAGACAACGGCATCATCGACGAGCCGCCGGTCAAGATCTTCGTCATGGGCGAGAACGAGTGGCGGGACGAGAACGAGTGGCCGCTGGCGCGGGCGGAAAGAACCCGGTACTACCTGCACAGCGACGGGCGCGCCCACTCACCGAGCGAGCACGGTGTTCTTTCTGTTGAGCCTCCGACCGATGAGAGGCCGGATGTCTATTTGTACGATCCGCAGGCGCCGGTCTCGACGCTCGGCGGCCCATTGTGCTGTGGCGGAGTCCCCCTCCCGGATGGCCCCAAGAACCACGCCGAAAAAGAAGAACGGGCCGACATCCTCGTCTACTCGACGCCTGAACTGGAGAAAGATGTCGAGGTAACGGGACCGGTGACGGTCTCGCTGTGGGCGTCCACTTCCGCCGCCGACACAGACTTCACCGGGATGTTGCTTGACGTCCGTCCCTGCGGGTGCGCGGTCAACCTGACGGACGGAATCGTACGGGCGCGCTACCAGGATTCTCGTAAACGGCCGCATCATGTCGACCCCAATCTGCCGAAGCGGTTCGATATCGACCTGGTAGCGACGAGCAACGTGTTCAAGAAAGGGCACCGCATACGGCTTGAGATCTCGTCATCCAACTTCCCGCGCTTCGCCCGCAACCTGAACACGGGGCTGTGGGCGGATAACGATGAAATCGCCGTCGCCACAAATACCGTATTCCACGACTCGCACCACGAGAGTTACCTGGAATTGGACATCATTCCGCGATAGATCCGGCTCGCGATTTCGGCGATAGGCTGACCATGAACCGGATGACGTCATACGTTTCTGCGGCGACATTTTTCCCGTTCGCCCCGGGGCTGGCTCCGTTATTGATCGGTCTGCCGGGCCGGGTTGGGACCGGCTTCCATCGTGAGTGAATCGCGAAAATCATCGGCCGAACCGGTTCACAACTCCGGCGACATCCGCCCCCTGTCCGGCACCAGACCGGTCCCGCCAGCGCGGCCGGGCGGAATACTCGACGCGTTCCAGGTCCGAAGTTTCCGGTTCATGTGGCCGTCCGACGGCCTGACCATCTGGGCGTTCGAAATGGAGACGTTGGTCCTCGGCTGGTACATCCTGACCGCCACGGACTCGCCTGCGCTCGTCGGATTGATCGGCACTCTTCGTTTTGGCGGCACACTGTTCGGTCCCGTGTATGGCGCGCTCACCGACAGGTTCAATCGCCGGATGTTGCTGATCGTAGATCGCGCCGTGCTGTCCGGGATCGCCCTCGGTTTCACAACCCTGGCGTTGTCCGGCGCGCTCGAGCCGTGGCACGCGTTCGTCTTCGCCGCCATGACCGGAATAGCGCGCAACATGGACAACGTTGTGCGGCAGGCGCTGCTGGCCGACGTGATGCCGGCGAGGTCCCTGTCAAATGCCCTGGCGCTCAGTCGTGGCGTCATGGACATCTCCCGCATCACCGGCGCGCTACTCGGGGGCAGCCTGTTGAGCGCGCTTGGAGTGGGCGAGGCATACGTCGCAGTCGTGTTGCTATATGGGGGGAGCAGCCTGTTATCGCTCGGCATCGTCCTCAGATCCCAGACGATGAGGACAGACGATTCCGGCTGGCTGGCAAACCTGCGCGATGGCGTCAGTTACATGCGGCATGATCAGTCCATTCTCGGACCGCTCGTACTGGCGTTCCTCGTAAACCTGACGCTGTTCCCGACGGTTAACGGACTCATGCCGGTCGTGGCACGAGACATTTACGACAAGGGGCCAAACGGACTGGCGGTGATGCAGATGGCGCCGGGGATCGGGGCGCTGATCGGCTCGATCTGGCTGGCGGCATACGCGCAGTCGGCGACGCCGATGCGCCGGATGATACTCGGGATAGTGTTCTGGCATTTGAGCCTGCTAGCGTTCGCCGTGATGGGGTGGTGGCTCGCCGCGCTGGCGACACTGGTCGTTTACGGCACGACGCAGAGCCTGGCGATGATCTCGATGGCGACGACCCTCCTCCACGCCTCACCGGTGGAGTACCGGGGCCGCGTCATGGGCGTCCGTTCTCTGGCCGTTTACGGCTTGCCGATGGGCCTGCTCATAAGCGGCGTCATAGCAGAGTGGCTTGGCATCCGAACAGCACTGGCCATCAACTCCATCGTCGGGCTGGGCGGCACCGCCCTGGCGGTTCTGGTGTGGCGAGGGCTGTGGGCGAAACCGGGCGAGAAGTAGGCCACAGGTGTGTCCTCCCGGCCTGTTGCCCCCTCCCGATGCGGAATGGGCCGGGGTGGTCATCGGCGGACGTAAACACACCACATCGAAGCGCCAGCCACGAGACCGCAAATCAAATGCGGGAGTCGGTTTCGGACAGCGATTCAAGCGAACCGGGCCTTGTCTGATTGATAATGCGCCCTCACACCCAGAAGGAGGACACCGGATGCAAGAAGAAATGGTCGTGCTCAGAATCCTCCATATCGCACCGGGCGCTGTATGGGTCGGCACCGTGTTGTTCATGACAGTCGTTCTGGAACCCGCGATGAGAAAGGTCGGGCCAGACGTTGCCAGGGGACTCGGCCCTCACATGATCAACAGCGCATTTGCACTGGCCATGGGCAGCGCGGGATTGACCATCGTCATAGGGCTGATCCTTGTGGAAAGGACGCCCGGCCGGGACTTCGGGCAACTGTTCGCGAACGACTGGGGTTGGATGATCGGTATCGGACTGATTATGTCCGTTATCGGAATCGCCCTTGGCGTCGTTTCTAACCTGGCGCAGAGGCAGATCATCGCCATCGGGAGATCACTTCAAGGCCCGCCAACGCCTCAGATAATGGGCAGGATAGCGCAGCTACAGGGCAGGTCCCGAAACCTGGCGCGGACGGTCTCCGTTCTGGTACTCGTGGCGGTCGCTCTCATGGCCGCGGCGCGGTGGGTTTAGAGCCGCGCCGAACCCCGCGGGGGCGGATCCCGGTCGACTCCCACAACGGCTAGAGCAGCCAGTATGCGAACTACAACCGCGGCGGGAATCGGGCCGGAAGATCCTTCGCCTCGGGCTCATCCCGGGCATACATGCCCGGGATGACAGGCTGTCGCCTCTTCCCGGAGACTTTCCGTCGACTTCCACGGCGCTGGTGCCGGGGTTGCTCCGCTCGGGGGCGTATTGCCATACACCCCTACGGTCGTACCTCTAGCCTAGTCGTCTTCCAGCGTTGAGATATCGCCCTCGGGCAGGCCCAGTTCGCGCGCCTTCAGCAAGCGACGCATGATCTTGCCGGAGCGCGTTTTGGGCAGCGAATCGGTGAACTCGAGCTGACGGGGCGCGACCGCAGCCGACAGCTTGGTCCGGACGAAGCGCATGATGTCGCGTCGCAGCGCGTCCGTCTGCTCGATGCCCGGGCGGGTCGCCACGAAGGCCTTCACGACCTCCATCGCGATATCGTCCGGCACGCCGATCACCCCCGCCTCGACAACGTCCGGGTGCTCGATAAGCGCGCTCTCGACCTCGAACGGTCCCACGAGGTGCCCCGCCGTGTTGATCACGTCGTCCGAGCGGCCCTGGAACCAGAAGTAGCCGTCCTCGTCCATCTGCGCCTGGTCGCCGGTGATGTACCAGCCCTTCTTGTACTTGGAGTTGTACATCTCCGAATTGTTCCAGTAAGCGTGGAACTGGGAAGGCCAGCCGGGCTTGACCGCAAGCAGACCGTCCTCGCCCGCAGGAAGCGGGTTATAGTCCGCATCCAGGATGCCCATTTCGACTCCCGGGATCGGCTTGCCCATCGATCCGGGGCGGACCTCCATCGAGGCGTAGTTGGCGCACATGATTGCGCCCGTCTCGGTCTGCCACCAGTTGTCGTGGATAGCCTGGTTGAACATCTCGTTGCCCCAGACGACCGCCTCCGGATTAAGGGGTTCTCCGACCGACGAGATGAAGCGCAGCGTCGACAGGTCGTGGTTCCTGACGGGCTCTTCGCCGGCGCGCATCAGCATGCGGATGGCGGTTGGCGCGGTGTACCAGACGGTGACCTTGTACTTGTCGATCGTGTCGTACCAGTTATTGGCGCTGAACCCGCCTTCGTAGATCAGGTTCGTCACGCCGTTGGTCCAGGGCGCCATCATGCCGTAGGAGGTGCCGGTTACCCAGCCCGGGTCGGCCGTGCAGAAGTAGATGTCGTCGAAATGCAGGTCAAGCGCCCACTTGCCCGTGGCGTACTGCTGGACGGCGGCGAGGTGCCGGTGCACCGCGCCCTTGGGCTTGCCCGTGGTGCCGGACGTGTAGTGCATGATCGAGTAGTCATACATCGACGTCGAGACGATGCCGAAATCGTCGGACGCGTCTGACATCAGGTCTTCGTACGAAAGGTCACCATCGGCCAGCGGCTCGCTGGAACGGCCGTCCTTGTTGACGACGACGATGTGCTTAACGTCCGGGCATTCCGGCAGGATGCTGGTGACCTTGTCACGCAACTCCGGCTGGGTCAGGAAGATCATCGCGCCGGAGTCCTGCAACCGGTCCCGGACCGGCTCCGGTCCGAATGCCGAAAACAACGGGCCAACCACGCCGCCGGCTTTGAGCGTGCCGAAGAAAGCGAAGTACAGCTCCGGCAGCCGGTCCATGAAGATGAAGACCCTGTCCCCGCGCTCCAGGCCGAGTTCGGTGGCGACATTGGCCCAGCGGTTTGTCTGCGCCTTCATGTCTGAGAAGGTGTAGATCTCCTCCTCGCCGTTCTTGCCGGCCCAGATCATCGCCACCTTGTCGCCGTGGCCGTGGGCGACGTGGCGGTCGATCGCCTCGTACGCCTTGTTCAGGCCGCCATCCGGCAGCCAGTCCAGCTCCGAGTACATGTCCGTCCACTCGAAACCCTTTGTCGCTTCATCGCGATCGACGAGGTTAGGCTCGACCGCCATCTCGGAAATCGCTGGCTTGGTAATCGGGTCGAACGGCACTTGGAGTCCTCCAGATGGCGACTGGGCGGTTGACGTAAGGGAGTTCTTCTTATGCGGCGGGGCATGAGGATACCGGACGTGAGGGCGTCCGGCAAAGCTGTACATCGCAGGCGCGCGGCCCCGGGCGTGCGGTAGGCTTCCCGTCATGTCCGCACGAAAGCTGATCCTGTTAACCCTGGCCTACAACGTCGGCGAAGGCGCCGTCGCTTTGTGGGCCGCCGTCGCTGCGGGAAGCGTGGCGCTTGCGGCATTCGGCGCGGACAGTTACCTGGAGGTGGGCGCAGCGTCTGTGGTTCTCTGGCGTCTGAGTCTGAGCGGCGACCACGCGGAACGCGTAGAAGAGTTCGCCGAGCGCTTCATCGGGGTCACTTTCCTTCTCCTGTCCGCCGGGATCGTGTTCCAGGGCGGTTACAGCCTCTGGCGCGGCGACGGCGCGGAGGAGTCGTTCGCGGGGATTACCCTCGCGATCGCATCGCTGGTCGTCATGCCCGGGATCGCCATCTGGAAACTCAAACTCGCCGCCCGTCACGACATCCGCTCGCTGGCCTCGGAGGCGAGAGAGACGCTGGCCTGCTCATATCTCTCCCTCACCCTCCTCCTGGGTCTCGTCGCGAACGCTCTGATCGGATGGTGGTGGCTGGACCCGGTTACGGCGCTGCTGCTTCTGCCGTGGCTGGTCCGGGAGGGCCTCGAAAGGGTCCGGCCCGATAATGACAACGAGGATGAAGCCGAACGGCGCCTGTGCGCCTGCCGCAGTTGCCTGTACGGAGTGCGAAGATGCCACGCATCGTGCTGCGTCGGCGTTGCGGCCTGAACATTCAAACCCGGGAGTGGGCGACGCGTTGACCGGTCGCGCGCGCCGGGACATAATCGGGCCTCCAGACTCACCAACATTCAGAGGAGCCATCCAGACTTGTCTGACGAGAATCCCATACTGGTTGAACATGACGACACCGTCGCCATAGTCACACTCAACCGGCCGCACGCCATGAACGCCCTCAGCCGCCAGCTCTTTACCGAGCTGTACGACACGATGGACCGGTTGGACGAGGACGATGAGACATCCGTGATCGTCGTCACGGGCGCCGGTGATCGCGCCTTCTCGGCCGGGGCGGACATCAAGGAGATGGCGCGGCTGGCGGAACAGGACGTGCCCCCGCCCTCCAGCAACTTCTCCGAGCACTCATGGCGGTTCGCCACCGGGCGCAAGCCGCGGATCGGCGCGCTGAACGGGCTTTGCTACGGCGGCGGCGGCGTGCTTTCGACATCGTTCGATATCCGTGTCGGCTGCGACAAGACACGGTTTCGCTTCCTGGCGGTCACATACGGACGCATCAACAACACCTGGCTTCTTCCGACGATCGTCGGGCTGCCGATGGCGCGTGAGTACCTGCTCACGGGCCGCATCGTCGAGCCGGAAGAGGCGCTCGCCGCCGGGCTGCTCAACCATCTTGTGGCGCAAGACCAGGTCCTGCCAAAGGCACTGGAGATCGCACAGGACATCGCCAAAAACGATCAGCGCATGGTGCAGGGAGCAAAGCGGCTGATCGATGGCAATATCGGCCGGAGCTGGCGGGAGCAGTTCGAGGAAGAATTAAGTGAACAGGCGACCAGACTCGCCCCGACCCCGGTGCTCGAAGGTTTCAAGTCCTTCATCGACCGAAAGGGAACCGGCTAGTCACCGGCGTCGCTCGATACGGAAACCAGAACGGCCGGACTCCCCGGGCCGCACACTCAACGTGCGCCGCCTCGGGAAGCCCGGCCGTATTGTTTCCTACGATCCGGCGTTAAGCCTTATGCCCGGCTTCCGCCTGTAACCTGGCCGCCGTCACCGGAACCGATGCGGAACGCCCCAACGGCCTTCTTCAGGCCCT
>JASLLE010000061.1 GCA_030747175.1 Dehalococcoidia bacterium
CATCTGGCGGCGGAGGCGGAGGGTCGAACGTGCCACCACCGTCATCCGGCGGAGGCGGCGGGTCGGTGTGACCACCATCATCCGGCGGCGGGTCAAACGTACCAAAATCATCCGGCGGAGGGTCGCCAAAATGGTTGTCCGCGAAGGCAGGCGTGATCGACGATGTGATCAGGCTGAACACCACGAGGAGAGCCAGTATTCGGTTCATGCGGATTCCCCCGGGGAGTTCAGCACGTGACTTCATTTTGAACCTGCTGTTAGGCGCCACATTCAAATCCTGAAACTAGTCGGTCGAACCGAATTTGCAGAGCGGTCGAATCCGGGCTGATCGCTGTCAATGAGAAAGACTTTTCGGTCTGCGGGCACGCCCAGGCGCCGATGAGGCCTCCACTGGCGTTTTCACCCTCGGAATCCACAAACGCAAACCCGCCAAACCTTCCGGCCTGGCCGTCTACGAGTATATCGCCGTCGTTGATAGGCGTGAATACGGAGTCAGGTTGACTGGCCTGCTGGAGTGCGTAAGTCGAGTCGGCCAGGGCCTGCGCTGTCTCACCGGCCTCGGGCTTCCAGAAGAGAACGACATCGGCACCGTTGTACGTAAATGTCATCAGTCCCTGGTCGTCATCGGCGACCTCGCCGGTCAATCCGTACAGTGCAAAATCGGATGAAGCAAAAGTGCTGTCTTCATCCATCTGGAGCGTGAATCCAAACTCGTCAAATATGTTTGACACGACGGGCGTCGGCGTCGCGGTCGGCTCGGGAGTTGGCGTCGCCGTCGGGACCGGAGTATTCGTTGCGGTCGGTTCGGGAGTATTCGTGGGAGCCGGCGTGGGAGTATCTTCCGGTGGGACGGTCTCTGTGGGAGTGACGGGAGCGCTGCTGTCCGGCGCCGGACTGGGAAGAGGCGTGGGATTTGGCGCGACTGTCGGGTCCGATCCTCCGCCCCCACACGCGACGACCAACATCAACGTTGCTCCCGCTATGGCGCTCAGGATCAGCGACCTGTGTCGCCGTGCAAACCTGCTTCCCGTATGCACTGAATATGCCTCCGACTGCACTGGCGGCCTGTTGTCTTCTGTTGTTACAGCCGCCGCCGAGCGATAAAACATAAAGAAAGGAGAACTAGTGTATTTGACAACGCCGCCCGTAGTCGACCCATTCGCCGGATACGTTTCCGAACCGCCGATCCGAACTCGGTTTCCTGATCGGTGGCTCGCAAAAAACACACCGGAGAACTAACAGAATGGGTGCTCCGGGGTGCGTCCTGTTTCCATGTCGCTCGCCTGATCCCGCGCAAAACGGGCTTCCGGTCAGGCAACAGGGCCAGCTTCTTACAAGTCCAGGCGCGGCACTATGGCAAGGACCATAACCTTGCTGAGTGTTGGCACGGGGACGTGTTCTCGGGATCACACACAATCAAAAGACGAGCGTTCCCTGATGCCGCACACGTCTTATCCTTGAGGTCCGACCAACAGAACTCGGTCATCCGCGAACCCGATCCGTACACGACGGATCGGGTTCGCGGATCGCGAGGGAGGTAACCAGTGAGCGTCGTCAAGATCAACGCGATAGAAGTGCCGGAAGGTCGCGGGGCGGAGCTGGAGGCGCGCTTCGGCGCACGGGCCGGCGAGGTGGAGAAGATGCCGGGGTTCGAAGGATTCGAGCTGCTCCGGCCGATCGAAGGTGAAACACGCTATTTCGTCTACACCCGATGGGAATCGGAAGAAGCGTTCCAGGCGTGGGTGACCAGCGAGGCGTTCACTCGCGGGCACGCCGGACCGCCGGCGGGATCTTCAACGTCGTCTGGCGAGGCGGGACATCCCGGCGGTCACCCCGGCGGACACGCCGCCTCGGGACCGGTCGGCGTCGGCTCGGCCCTGCTGGAATTTGAAGTTGCGCAGCGGGTCGTGAAATCCGAATAACGGTTAAGGTTCCGGGCGTGTTTCAGATACCTGGGTGAGGCGGAAACACGGTCAGCTGATAGCCCGGGATTTGAACGTCGCCTCGCCAAACGACCGTTTGAACTCGGACTCGCCGGTCTTTCGGACGCGCCCCTTGCCGAGCTTGAACCTGTACCGGTTCGCGATCGGGTCAGGAACGCGATGCACCAGGCTGTTGGCCGCTGACGCCGGCCAGCGGGGCCAGACGAAGTTGGTGAACATCACACCGGGTCGCACGACATCCGTGACCACGGCGACAGCGGTCACGCGCCCGCTTCCCGTTTTGATCAGACCCTCTTCGACCAGTCGGGAAAAGCTGTAAGACTCTCCCTCCACAAAGGTGAAACCGCCGGTCTGAATCAGGACGTCATCGTTCGTTATCTCTATCCAGTCACCGCTCTCGATGCCCCGGGACGATGCGTCGTCAGGATGTATCTCGGCGAAGTGTTCAGGAGTCCTGTTTGCCAGGTAGGGCCGTCGCAGGTCGTCGTACGCGGACTGCCACACCTCCCCGTACCGGCCGCTCGTGACCCACAGCTCGTCGCCGCTCGGCGTGATGCGTTCGTAGAAATCGCTGAACAACTCCCACGGCGCTTTGTTCAAGACCGCTTTTCCGGAGTGAGATTTGAAGTGCGTGAGCCATTTCTCATGCACGCCCGCGCCCTTTGGAGACTCTAGCTCCAGCGTCGAATCGTGCAGCCGCTCCGTTCCCACCAGGTCAGCGTCGATCAACCGTATCGGCGTCTGTATGCCGGTCGTGCCGTACCTCTTTAGCAGGTCGTGCGCTCGAACGCCGTCACGTTCCGCGATCACCACGAGCGGGTGGTAGTTGAGCACGCCGTTACGCCCGAACTTGGAGGCCTCCTCGAACACCGCGTTCGAGTCCTCCCAGTCGTAACCCTCGTACCCCATGGCCCGTCCGAATTTTGCGATCGCCCACCAGTCTGGCCTGGCTTCGCCCGGCGGGTCCGTGAACTTCTCGTACAACCTCAGACGCCGTTCACCGTTGGCGCGGGTGTAATCACTTTCGCCCCATCCGCAGGCGGGCAGCACAATGTCCGCAAGCTCCGTCGTGATCGGGGCGCGGGAGTAGATCTCCGAGTTGACGACGATCATGCCGCCGCTGTCCGCACGCTTTATCAGCGCCTCGGCCGCCGCCTCCGGGCTGGCGTCGGTAATTTGATGAGGGTTGTCCCGGGTCAGCTCGATAAACCGCTTGTAGAACTCGTCCGAAGCCGCCATAGCCTGGATCCACAGCGTGCCGATAACCCATGCAAACCGCAGATTGCCGGACTCAACCCAGCGATCGAGATCGATCTCCTGCCGCCGCCGCCCGGGCAGCTTGTTCGGGCTCTGTATGCGCGGGTAGGACGCCGCGCCCTTCCATCCGCGCTGGTGCCCGCCCAGCCGCGAGATCATCCGGCCCGGCCGATTCCCCGCGCCGCAGATCAGCCCGAGCGCCGCGTAGGACGCCGTATTCAGGTAGTTGTTAGACCAGTAGTTGCCCTTCTCCAGCCCGAAAGACGTCTTCGGCCGCACGCCGTCCACCGGTTCTGCGACCATCTCGGCCGCGAGTCGGATCTTCTCCGCGGGAACGCCGGTGATCTCCGCCGCGCGCTCAAGCCGCGAAATATCCTGCTCGAACAACCACTTGACGTAGCCGTCGTAGTCCGTCCCCAGCTTGCCCCACGTGGTCCGCCATTCGACGGGCGTGTTCCGGGTGCCGCGTCCCATCCCGGCGCCGATCTCCCATGAGTTGGCGATCCACTTCTCGATGAACTCTTTATCCTCCCACTCGTTCTCGATAATCAGGCGGATCATCGCCAGGTGGAGGGCCGTATCGCTGCCCGGGATGACCTGGAGATGGAGACCGCCCTGGCTCTCCGCCCACGCGACGCCCTGCGTGCGCCGGGGCGTGGCGAAGATCAACTTCTTCGGCGCACCGGTCATGATCCATTCCGTGAACAGCACCGTCTTCGTCTCAAAGGGATCTGTCCCCGAGAAGAAGATCACCTCGGCCTCGCCCCAGTCCTTGTAGCTGGCGCTGAACGGGATGATTCCGGAGTCGGTCAGGCCCGGTGTATCGGCCCCCGGTCCCGGTTTATCGTGCGGAGCGTAAGCGGGCGTGTGGACGGACTTGAAGGCAAGCTTCGAGATCGCGTAAGTGTTTTCAAAGTAGTTGTAGGAATAGGTCTTCATCCCCCATGCCGACGAGCCGTGCTTATCGATCACGTGCCGTGAAACACGCTGCATGACCTCGATGGCAACATCCCACGACACCGGTACGAGCTCGTCATTCACCCGCATCAATGGCGTCTTTAACCGGTCAGATGTCGGCCCGTCCGGGTTGTAAACCTTCCCGGCAAGCGTACCCCCGCGCATGCTGTGATTGCCGCCGCGGTTGACCACCGTGGCGTTCGGGTCCGGCTGCACCACGACGTGGTGGCGCACGCCATCGATCAGGGTGAAGTTGTGCTCGTTCGGGCTGACCCATGTCCCTCCGGCGCCCACCGGCATGTCCACCCCGAGAGCGTTCTCGGAGGCCCGCGTGCCGCCCTCCACGCCGTCCGGCCAAGTGAACACGCGATACCCGCAGCCGACGATGCAGTAATCGCACGCCGTGTAGTTGACGCGCGCGTCGAGCGGTGGAAGCGGCACCCGGGTCTTCGGAACGTAACTGGCCATCTACTCAGGGCCTTCCGTGGGGATGTTCACTCGATCACCTCGTACGGCGGCAGCTCTGGTTCCTCGACCAGGACCGGATCGCCTGTAAGCGAATGCAGGAAAGCGAGCAGGTCTGCTTTTTCCTGTTCCGTCAGACCGAGTGGACTGATCAGGGGATCGAGATTCGGCGATTCGCCGCCGCCGGCGTCGTAAAAGTCGATCACCTCTTCCAGCGTAGCGAATGCCCCGTTATGCATGTACGGGGCCGTCTGGCCAAGCTCCCTCAGCATCGGCGTGCGGAACTGCCCGAAATCGGTCTCGATCTTGGTCACGAGATACAACCCGGGATCGTCGGTTGCGGACCGGTACACGTCTTCCGAAACGCCGCGGGCATGGAGCTGATATCTGAACGTGATCTCGCGAATCGGGTCGGTCGAAAAATCCTCCGGCACCGGCACGCCGAGCCCGTGGAAATCTTCGTCCGTAAAGAGCCGTCCGCGGTGGCAGGCGGAACAGCCCGCCGTCGTGGTGAACAACTTGAAACCGCGCTGGGCTGACTCCGATAGCGCAGCCTCATCGCCTTCCAGGAAACGATCGAACGGCGCATTGGTCGAGAGGATCGTCGATTGGAACGCGGCGATGGCGCGAGAGGCATCGGTGAACCACGGGCCCCCGGGGCCGAACACGTCGTCAAAGCGTTTCACGTAATCCGGGATCTGTCGAAGCCGCTCTTCGACCATTACCGGGTCCATGTTCATCGCCACGGCGCCCTTCATCGCCCCCTGCGCCTGGATGTCCAGGCGGAGCGCTTTGCCGTCCCAGTCCAGTTTCGGGTGGAAAGCGGAGTTGATCACCGTAGGCGTGTTGCGCCAGTGCACCGACCCGGCATACCCGAAACTCAGCGAGAGGCCATCGCCCCAGCCCTGGGCCGGCTGATGACATGACGCACAGCTGACGGCGGAGTTGCCCGACAGCCGGGGGTCGAAGAACAGAAGGCGTCCGAGCTCGGATTTGGCCTCTGTGAACGGGTTGTCCTCCGGCAATTCGACCTCGTCCAGCAGGTCAAACCCGAGGACGCGCGCCTGGAACGCGGTGAGCGGAACAAATGAACCGTCCGCGCTCGAGGGCGTGGGCGAGGCGGTCACGGTGGGGGCACTGGAGTCATCGCCGCCGCTCAAAATGACTGCGATGACGGCTATCACCACAACGGTGATTCCGGCCGCGGCGCCGAGCGCGATCCAGCGCGAACGAATCGGCATCAACCGCGATCCCCGCCCCGGGTTCGGTTCCGGTCATGAGTCCCGGTCACGGCGGCGCTGCGCATCATCAAGATTGTCGTCATTCCGGCTCCGCGGACGGCGTGAGAGTGGGACCCGAAACCCGCCCCACAGAGGTGTATCAAGATCTGACGCAGCCAGCGCGCTGTGCGCGGGCTCACAATACCACCGAAGCGGTACATGGCCTAGCGGACCATGTGGTTCCTGTTGCCGATGGGTCCCCGTCCGATGGCGTCCCAGCGTTCGACCCAGTTGACGACACCGATCCGCTCCGCCCAGGCGTCGTACTCCCGTGACATCGCAGACAGGCGGTCCCTTTCGCCATCCGCCCGGTTGTTCAACTCGGTCCGGTCGTCGGAGATGTTGTACAGCTCCCACGCGCCCGGGTACTCGGCGACCAGCTTCCAGTCGCCGTCCCGCATGGCGCGATTTCCCTCATGCTCCCAGTAGATCGGCGACTCCCGTTTCCATGAAGCGTCATGGAAGGACGGCACAAGACTCTCGCCCTCGAGCGGCTTGATTGCGTGGCCCTTGTTCTCGGCCGGGTAGCCGGCCCCTGCGGCCTCGAGACAGGTCGGCATGATGTCTATCAGGTGCGCGGGGGAGTGGATCGTCTCGGGGGCCTTGATACGGTCCGGCCAGTTGATGACAAGCGGCGTCGAAATGCCGCCCTCGTGCGTCCACCGTTTGAACAGCCTGAACGGCGTGTTGGACGTATTTGCCCAGGGCAGGTCGTAGCTCTGGAAGGTGTCAGAGCCACCGGGACGGAGATCCGGGATGTTCCCGACCGTAGCTCTAGATCCGTCGACGTTCGGCGTGTTGAACTGGGCGTAATCCGGGCGGTTTGAGTCCTCGGCGCAGAACTCGGCGCAACCGCCATTGTCCGCCATGAACATCACCAGCGTGTTGTCCACCACGCCCTGCGCCTCCAGTTGCGCCATCACCCGGCCGATGCCCTGGTCCATGCGGTCGATCTGAGCTGCGTAGACCGCCATCCGAAGGTCTTCCCAGTCGTGATTCGGCGCGTCATCCCATGCCGGGGAGTCCGGGTCTCGTTTGCTGATCTCCCACTTCGGATCGACCAGCCCGAGCGACCGCATTCCCTCATGGCGTGAGGTGCGGAGCGCGTCCCAGCCGTCACGGTACTTTCCCTCGTACCGGGCGATGTCTTCCTCGAAAGCGTGCAAAGGCCAGTGCGGCGACGTGTACGCCATGTACATGAAGAAAGGTTTGTCGGAATCGGCGTTGTCCGAGATCATCTCGATAGCGTGGTTCGTGATGGCGTCTGTGTAGTAGAAGTCGGGCGAATCCGGTTGGGTAAGCGACTGATCTTCCATAAGTGTGAATGGATTCCAGAAGCTCCCGGCGCCGATCAGGGTGCCGAAAAACTTGTCGAATCCGCGCTGCCTGGGTGTCGGCGATCCTGGCTCTCCTGGCGTCCATGAATCAGGCTTCTGCTGGTTGTACGGTCCGCCGACATGCCACTTGCCGGACATCAGCGTCTCGTACCCGGCCGCAGAGAGCGCCTCGGCGATCGTCACGCAGTTGTCGCCCAGGAAACCCTGGTATTCGGGCGTTCCGTAGTTGTCGGTCATGTGGCCCACGCCCGCCTGCTGCGGGTTCAGGCCGGTGAGCAGGGCGGCGCGGGATGGGCAGCATCGGGCCGAGTTGTACATCTGTGTGTACTTCAGGCCGCCCGAAGCGAGTCTGTCGATATTGGGCGTCCGAATTTCAGAACCCCAGCAGCCGAGATCTGCGAAACCCATATCGTCCGCCAGGATCACGATGATGTTGGGACGGGAATCGGTGTTCTGATTGGTCATGGCTCTCCAGTTGGGCGCTGACGGCTTGGTCCGGCTTGCGAGAGGATAGTGGATTCCCGGGGGGTCGTCCCGGTGCTGCAAATGCCATGTAGGGGCGGATAGCGATCCGCCCGAGGATGGGCCGCGACCCGCCCTTCCCCCTCTCCCTGTGGGATAAGGCCGGGGTGGGGGAGGACAAAGGTCTTTGCTACCCCGGTATGTTTCTTCTGATCGGTTCTGTTGGTGAAGGTCCCTCGTCCTTCCGGACCCGGAAGGATCGGGATGACGTGGGAGCGCCCGAATTGAAGATCACCTGTTCGAGCAAATCGATGTAGGGGCGTATGGCAATACGGCCGTCGGCGGGTCTTGTGGAAACACAAGAAAAAGCCCCGACGGACGGTGGGATCCGCCGGGGCTTTATGTTGCGGTTCAGGCGCTGTGACCTCTGTTTGGGGGGAGCGGATCGCTGGAGGGCAATCGCTCCCACGTCATCAGCATCTGCTGTAACCGCAGGAATAGCACTTTGCACAGCCCTCTTCATGGGCCAGCGCCGAATTGCAGTCCGGGCATAACTCCGTGGACAGAGCCTCCACCATGGTCTGATTCGCCTTGTTCACGACCTCCGTCGCTTCCGCCGAACGGGTCGAGATCAGGCCGATGTCGTCCGGTTCTGGCGCATCGAACATGCCGATCTGTGCCGTTTCAGAGTCGTTTATGGCGCCCGACGGCATCGGTCCGGAGTTAGTGACGCGATCAAGGACCAGGGATATCGCATCCGGCACCGATCGAATCAGGTCGCCGTTATCCCAGACCGGGACGTCGGTGATGCCGCGTAGCTGCTTGACGATCTCGGACGGATCGACGCCGGACCGGAGCGACAGCGATGCCAGCCGGGACATACCCTCCGACATCGCCGCATCGTTTCCGCCGGCCTTGCCGAGCGTTGCGAACATTTCAAACGGCCGTCCGTCGGAGGCCACGTTGACCGTGACATAGAGCTGTCCGCGACCCGTGCGAATCCGGTTAGTCACGCCCTGCAGAGAAGCCGGGCGGTCCCGCGGGACCGAGAACTGCGGAATCACCTGCGGTTCCACGGATTCCGCTTCGGCTTCGGCGCCTGCGCTGTCCCCCGCGTTACTTGAGGTCCCCGTGGTTAGCACCTCTTTCTCACGGCTGCCTGAGCGGTAGACCGTGATGCCCTTGCACTTCAGCTCCCACGCCGTCATGTAGGTGGTTTCCACGTCCTCGACAGTGGCGTCGTTCGGGAAATTGATCGTCTTTGAGATACCGGCGTCCACGCTTTCCTGGAACGCCGCCTGCATCCGCACGTGATACTCCGGGTTGATGTCTGTGGCCACGTGGAAAAGTTGCTTCACGTCCTCCGGAACATCGTCCCGGTCCTGCAACGATCCGCCGTCCGACAGGTGCTCCAGCAACTCCTCGCTGTAGAAGCCGCGCTCGCGGGCGATCCGCTCAAAGTTCTTGTCCACGTAGAAGAGGGTCTTGCCGTCCAGGATGTTCTGCTTCCTGAACGCCAGGGAGAAGATCGGCTCGATACCGCTGGAGCAACCCGCGATCATCGAGATCGTGCCGGTCGGCGCAACCGTCAGGCGGCAGGCGTTGCGGATATCCGGGTCGCCGTCCTCCTCGTACTTGCTGCCCGCGAACGCCGGGAACGGACCGCGCTGAACTGCCAGGTCGATAGACGCCTGGTCAGACTCGGATCGGATGAATGCCATAAGCGCCCGGCCGATCTCGATCGCATCGTCGTTGTCGTACGGCACACCCAGCTCCACCAGCATGTCTGCGAAGCCCATAACCCCGAGACCGATTTTGCGGGTGAACCTGGCCATATCTTCGATGGCGGGCACGGCGTACTTGTTGGCGTCGATGACGTTGTCCAGGAAGTGGACGCTCAGCCGAGTGACCTTACGAAGGTGGTCGTAATCGATCTCTTTGTTGCCGTCTGCGTCTGTTACGACGAACTTGGACACGTCGATGGAGCCCAGGTTGCAGGACTCGTTCGGCAGGAGCGGCTGCTCGCCGCAGGGGTTGGTCGCCGTGATCTCGCCGAGGTGGAGTACCGGGCTGTTCCGGTTCACCTCGTCCATAAAGATCATGCCGGGCTCGCCGTTGCGCCATGCGCCGTGGATGATTTTGGAAAAGACCTCCCGGGCGTCCAGGCGTCCGACCTCAACCATCGGGCTGTCCGGGTCTGACGGCTTCTGTTTGGACTTCAGCGCGTAGGTGGTCCCGTCCTTGACGGCCTGCATGAACTCGTCGGTAGCGCCCACGGAAATGTTGAAGTTGTGAATCTCTCCCTCGACCGTCTTGCAGTCGATGAACTCCAGGATGTCGGGGTGGTGGACGTTCATCACGGCCATGTTTGCGCCGTCACGCTTTCCGCCCTGCGTCACGAGCGTCGATACAGAGGACAGGTGCTGTAACACGGCGATCGGCCCGCAAGCCTTGCCGTGGGTGGAAGCGATCGGCGTGCCCTTGGCACGGATGTCGGTCAGGGCGAACCCGGTGCCGCCGCCGAACTTCTGGACCATCGCGGCGTCGTGCGCCGCGCCCATGATCCCCTCCATGCTGTCCTTTAATGGAAGCACGAAACATGCGGACAGGGTGCCTACGCCGGTGCCGGCGTTCATCATCGTCGGCGAGTTCGGCAGGAACTCCAGCGACGACATCATACGGTAGAACTCTTCGGCCGTTTCCTCTATCTGTTCGCTGGACTTCCCGTAAGCCCGATCGGCCTCCGCGAGCGTCCCGGCCACCCGCCGGAACATCCCCTGCGCGTCCTCCTTGATGACCCCGTCGTCGTCCTTATCCAGGTACCGCTTCTCGAGCACGACACTGGCGTTGTCCGTGATAACGGCAGGAACAAAATCCCCGGACTCGTTGCCTGAAGGACCGTTATCCGCGCCACCGCCGATGCCAAGTACCGTCGCCGCTTCATCGACGTCTCGAATCAGGCCACGATCCTTCAACGCCGTGAGCATCTCGGTCGTCGCACTTGCGTCACCGGTTCCATTGCCTTTGCGGGTGGTCTCCGTGCTCATTCGCGAATCCTGTATCTAGTATCTGAACTTTTGTCTGATCGCCGGTGATCTGGTGAAAGGTGTGGCTCCCGTACGGTCGGGAACACCATCGGTCAAAAAGGATGCGGCGGTAACAGTCTGGGACCGGTTTCCGGCCTCAAACGGGGCCTACGAGAGCTTTAGAAGCCCTCGCCCGCGCGGCGCATCGGGAACTCTGAGGAACCGATCGCGCCAGTGTGTTATCGAGCCGGTAGACCGGCGTCGGCCTGTGCGCATCGGATCCTCCTTTCTCTTTATTCCCGGTATCGACGCCCCCGTCCCCGGGAGCGGTTTGATATGCAGTGACGCCTTAATTTCCTGAGGCCGCCCTGCGTGTCCTTCGTCTTCTGCCTCGATCGGCAAGTCTCGGTACGTCGTCCTCGATCAGCCTGAGTTGCGGCTTGGGGCCGTCCGACGATTCATCACGAAGCGCCTCGACCTCCTGGGCGAAGGTATCCAGGTCCTCAAAGTCCCTGTATACCGATGCGTAGCGGATGTACGCCACCCGGTCCAGCTCCCGTAACCGCTCCATCACCATCTCGCCGATGACCCGGCTCTCAACCTCGGCCTTGCCGAGACGGTGCAACTCGGAATCGATATCCGTAACTATCTTCCCGATCGCTCCAACCTCTAAGGGCCGCTTGGCGCACGCAAGCCTGAGCGACCGCTCAAGCTTGTCCGTCGAGAACGGCTCCCTGCGTCCGTCCGACTTGGCGAGAAGCAGCGGGGTCGTATGCACCCGCTCGTAGGTGGTGAACCGCAGTCCACAGCCCGTGCACTCCCGCCGGCGTCGAACCCCGTCGGGAGACTCCCGTGAGTCGATTACCTTTGAGTCGTCATGGCCGCAAAACGGGCATTGCACGTTTGAGCCTCCGACCCTCCCGAATTAATACGCCAAACCCTTTTTGGAAGGGCCACACACTATCTAGTGGTCATTGGTCGCTAACCCCTACATATCGTGCGTGAGCCGCAGAGCATGCACTAACTGTAGTGGGGTGTCAAGACTTGGAGAAAGCCGATTCCGGGCGATATTGCGTCTCAACAGAACACCCCGGGGAGGGACCCGAAATGGGGTGATCAACCACCGCGTAACAGGGTGTAATTTTACCATTTTTGAACGTGATTTGGAAGATTCTGGAGGGTGCTGGCGGGCCCGGCAACTCCGCCACAACGGGCCACGCGAAAAAGCCTCCCTCAGAAATGAGAGAGGCTTTTCTAGTCGCTTGTAGATCCGTCTACAAATGCCCGGGCTGTTGTGACCCGAACCGTGCCTAGTCCATCGCCGTCGCAGCGACGTTGCCACGCACCCGGCGGCGTGCCGCCGGGTGATGTCGGAGGAAAGGCGGGATGTCGAGATCGGATGCGTCTGCGCTAACCGTGTCTGCGTCCGCCAGGCTGATCGAACCGTCCTCGGCCGGGAAGCCGGTGGCGATGATCGTCAGCTTGACCTCGTTCTCCATCTTCATGTCGGTCACCATGCCGAAGATGATGTTGGCCTCGGGGTCGACGACCTGCGAGATCACCTCGGAGGCCTGGTGGACCTCGTTGATGGTCAGGTCGCTGCCGCCCGTGATGTTGAAGATCACGCCGCGTGCGCCTTCCAGTGACACATCCAGCAGGGGACTCTGAATCGCCTCTTCCGCGGCGTCGATAGCCCTGGTGTCGCCGCTGCCCGATCCGATGGCCATCCACGCCGGTCCGGCGTTGCTCATGACGGCCTTGATGTCCGCAAAGTCCAGGTTGATCTCGCCGGCCACGGTCACGAGCTCTGCGATGGACTGCACACCCTGTCGGAGGATGTTGTCTGCCATCCTGAACCCTGACTCCATCGTCACCTCTTCATCGCAGATGATGAGCAGGCGGTCGTTCGGGATCGTGATGAGCGTGTCTACCTTGTCCTTGAGGCGGGCGATTCCTTCTTCAGCGTGCTTGGCGCGTCGCCGGCCTTCAAATGCGAAGGGCTGGGTCACGACGCCGACGGTGAGGGCGCCCATCTCGCGAGCCGTCTCGGCCACGATCGGGGCTGCGCCCGTGCCCGTGCCGCCGCCCATTCCGGCGGCGATGAACACCATGTCCGCGCCCTCGAGAACCTCACGGACCTCGTCCCGGCTCTCCTCGGCGCACGCCTGGCCCTTTTCAGGGTCGCCGCCGACTCCCAGCCCGCGAGCCGTCTCGTCGCCGATCCGCAGGCGAACCGGCACGTCGCTTCTCACGAGCGCCTGGGCGTCCGTGTTCACCGTGATGTACTCGACTTCCGCTAGCCGATCCCGGTACATGCGGGAAACGGCGTTCGAGCCGCCGCCGCCGACACCCACGACCTTGATTTTCGCGATTCCGATGTTGTCCTCGGTCGCTTCGATCCTTGCATTCATATCGTTTGAGTCTCCTGGCACACATCTTTGGGCCGCCGGCCACCGGATTTCAGTCCGTTGTCGCCTGTTGGTCCCTGTAATTAAGTTGGCCGACGCCCTGGCCTGGGGGGTTTGTGATTCGTTAAGCCGTCCGTGCCGGTTCAAACGCCGGGTCCGGACGGGTTCATTACACTCAGACCGAGACCCCTTCCCGGGTCCTGTCAGAAGATGACCTGTCTCCTCGCTTGCGCCATCCGGTGAAGGCGTCGTACCAGCGAGAACCACTGTTTACGACCTCCGCTCCGTTGACGGTCGATACGCCGAGGTGCGAGCCGCGGGGCAGGTTGCGCAGTCCCCAGATCAGCATCCCGGTTCCCGCGCTGTACGCCGGATCCTGGTATTGCTGATCGAGTCCGGCGAGCGACCTCGGCCCGGAGATGCGGACACGGCCCTGGAACACGTAACGCGCCAGCGCCTGCATCCCGTCCAGCTTTGCCCCGCCGCCCGTGAGGACGACGCGATCGATCGGGATGTTCGCAAGGTGCGGCGTGGCCAGTTTGCCTTTGACCAGGCGGAACAGCTCCTGCGCACGTTCCTTGAGGAGTTGTCCCAGTTCTCGTTTCGTGACGGAGAACGGGCCGTCGATGCCGTCTGCGAGGGTGTTGACCAGCAACTCTTCCCGCATAGATGCGATCTCGGGCGTGACCGACCCCGACGTTTTCTTCAGCTCTTCCGCTTCTTCGAACGACGTGGTGAATGCCATTACGAGGTCGTTCGTGAACTGCCATCCGCCCACCGGCAATACGGCGCTGTGCACGATCTGACCGCCGATGAAGACCGCGATATCCGTAGTCCCCCCGCCGATGTCCAGGAGCACAACACCGTCGTCGCGCTCCGACGTGGTCAACGCCGCTTCTGCCGAGGCGATCGGCTCGACAATCAAATCGGCCACGTGAATTCCGGCGGATTCCGTAGCGGCCCGAAGGCGCTCGATGCTCTCTTCATCGCCCTTCACCACGTGGGTGTGGGCGTGGATCTCTCTCGCGTGCATCCCGACCGGCATCCGTACAAGGTGCCGGTTGTCTAGCGCATATCCCCTCGGGATGACGTGGAGAAGCTGGCCGGTGTTGTCGGACGCCATGTCGCGGACCGTCGCGAGCGATGCGTCCAGGACTTCCTGCGTGATCACGCTCTCGACCGGGTTTTCCTGGACCTGGTCCCAGCGGTTACGGGATTCGATATGGCTGCCGGAAAGCCCGACATAAGCCGACTTGATCGAAAGTCCGGCCTGTTTCGAGGCTTCCTGCACGGACGCCCGGATCGCTTGCGTCGTCGCCGCGTCGTCCCGAACTACCCCCTTGCTCAGTCCTTCGCAGGGAGACACACCGATCCCGGCGATCTCGACGCTCCCGTCGGGTCGCTCGCGACCGATCACGGTCACGACCTTTGTCGTGCCCACATCGATTGCTGCTCTGTAGTCTTCCTGGATCATGTTCCTGTCCCCGTCAGATACCCGTTGTCAGAATCGCCCTTGAATCGGCCCGGCCCCTGGCCCCGTCTCGTATCGGGGGGACGGGAAAGGCGGCAGGTCATCGAAATCCTCATAGCCGCTCCACCGCCCTGAGTCTTGCGCTCCGGCTCCTCGGGTTCCCATCGATCTCCGCCTGCGACGGTTTGACGACCCGCCGGGACACCAGTCGAACCGAGGCGGAATGTCCGCAATCACATACCGGCCGTTCCGGCGGGCAGATGCAATCGGTCGCCTCGCGCCGGAACAGGTTTTTGACGATCCTGTCTTCGAGAGAGTGGTAGGCGATGACGGCGAGCCGCCCGCCCGGTTTCAGCAAAGAGATCGCCTGTTCAAGCCCGGTCTCGAGCGCGACCAGTTCGTCGTTGACCGCGATCCTCAGCGCCTGGAAGGTCTTCGTCGCCGGGTGAATGCGTCGGGAGCCTCCGCGTCGGGGCATCGCACTGGCGATGACATCGGCCAGTTGCGTCGCGGTTTGTAACGGCCTGGCGGCAACTATCGCCGCCGCAATGCGGCGCGACGCCCGTTCCTCGCCGTACTGGTAAATCACGTCGGCGAGTTCGTCCCGGGAATAGCGATTCACGATGTCGTCAGCCGTGACCGTCTGTCGAACGTCGAATCGCATGTCCAGCGGGTCCGGTCGCCGGAAGCTGAAGCCGCGCTCTTCGATATCGAGCTGGAACGACGACAGTCCGAGATCGAACAACACCCCATCGACCGACCCGGAGTCCAGGCCGTTTTCGGTGGCGACCTGACGGATATCTCTGAAATTGGCGTTGACCGTCGTCAGGCGGCCCGGGAAGCCGGGCGACCCGGAAAGGCGATCCGTCGCGGAGGCGATCGCTTCTGCATCGGCGTCGATACCGAGCACCGTGCCATCGGGGCCGCTGGCGTTGAGGATCGCTTCGGTGTGTCCGCCCTCGCCGAGGTTGGCATCGATATGGACACCGCCGGGCTTCACTTCCAGGGAGCGCAGAACCTCGGGGACCATGACCGGGATATGGCGTGTCTCATGCATCGGGGTTATCTCCCCAACGAATTCTCCCGCGATCACCCCGGCGAATCCGGGGGCGTCGTCGGGACATGCCTCCATACCGGCACACCGCTGTGCCGGAACCGGGGGTGTGGGAAACATGACGGGCATCAATTGGCGGGCCGATTCCTGGTCGAAATAGTCGTCGTCTGCCTGAATTGAACAGGCTTGGGGCGGAGGACACGGGAGGTTGTCCGGGGGCTTCCGCGTCCGCACCCGTAAAGAGGTACCAACCCGCGCTACTTTTTTGCTAGCGAGACGCAATACGCGTTTAGGCACATTTCTGAGACCGCAGGCGGATCCGCTGGAATCGGAGACGGATTAATCCCCGGGCGCCGAAGTGATGTTTCCGGGACGCCCGGCCCCCGCGCCGTGCTAGCATCTTTCTCCCGATGACTCACGATGCCCACCATCACTCCTCGCCCGATCCTGAACACCCCGATTCCGAACTCCATCGGCACGGCCATCAGGAGGGGCATTCACACGGCCACGGCCAGGAGAGCCCCGGCCGCCGCCGTTTTGCCATCCTGACCAGCAGCGATGCCGGCGCCGCCGGCGAGCGCGCTGACACGAGCGGCGACGCGATCGAAGAGATGCTGACGGCGGCGGGATTCGGTCGGGTAGATCGCGTGGTGGTCCCCGACGAACGTGGTCAGATCGCCGGGGCGCTCCGCGGCTGGGCCGATGGCGGCGATGTAGACCTGATTGTTACCACCGGGGGTACCGGACTTGGGCCGCGCGATGTGACCCCTGAAGCCACGATGGACGTGATCGAACTCACCGTTCCCGGCATCGCCGAAACCATGAGGGCGGGTTCTATAGCGTCCACGCACGCAGCGATGTTGAGCCGGGCGGTCGCCGGAGTCCGGGGGCGGACCCTGATCGTCAACCTGCCGGGCAGCCCACGCGGCGTCCGGGAGACCCTCGAAGTGATCCTCCCCGTGCTCGGACACGCGATCGACATCCTCGCCGGGCGCCAGGCGCCTCATCCGGACGAAGGTTTCCGCCGGGCCTGATCGTGCGAATCCGAATCATCACGCTCTTTCCCGAGATGTTTGACGGACCGTTCGGGGCCAGCATCGTTTCGCGGGCCGCCAGGGACGGGCTTGTCGATATCACCACTCACCAGCTCCGCGACTACACGAAGGACCGGCACCGAACGGTCGACGATGAGCCTTACGGCGGTGGCGCGGGGATGGTGATGAAGCCCGCTCCATTAGCGGACGCCGTTGGGGATCTGAAGAAACAGGCCGCCGACGCGGGGGAAGCCGAGCCACACGTCATCCTGATGTCCCCCCAGGGTCGCCGGCTGGATCAGGCGATCATCAGCCACCTGTCCGCACATGAGTCATTGATACTGGTCTGTGGCCGTTACGAAGGCGTGGACGAACGGTTCATCGAGGCCTGTGTCGATGTAGAGATTTCGATCGGCGATTACGTGATCTCCGGCGGCGAACCGGCGGCGATAGTGCTCGTCGACGCGCTCACACGGCTTATCCCCGGCGCGCTCGGGTCTGAAGATTCAGCGCCCTCGGATTCGTTCGCCCCCGGACTGGACGGCAGGTTGCAGGGCCCGGTCTACACACGCCCGGCCGAATGGGACGGTCGTGCCGTTCCGGAGATACTGCTTTCCGGCGACCGTGCTCGCCTCGAACAATGGCGAAAAGAACAGTCAGAAACCCGGACCCGGCAACGTCGTCCGGATTTAGCGGGACCCGAAACCCCCGAAACCAGGAGTAAGGATCGCAGCGAGTGAGACGGAATTTCGGGCTATGGCTGCTGTTCATGTTGACGCCCGCCCTGTTGACCGCCGCGGTTGCGTGCGGCTCAGAGTCTGAAGACTCCGGGGTCGGAGAACCGCGTCTCACGGCGGCGGAAATAGCACTGGCGACCGCCCGCTCGGATACAGCGTCTTCGGCGCCAACCGGCGCGGGCGGACTGACCGCAGCCGGCGTCCTGCAACGGGCGGGACAGATATCCGCGTCCCTGGAATCGTTTCGGTTCACCACCGAGACCGTTGTCACGGGAGGGGAAGAACTTCAGATATCGACCGTCTACGGGGAGTGGTCGTTGCCGGGCCGTTATCGCGGGATAGCGGACAACCCGGACGATCCGGTCGAAGAGTTCATCGTCGCCGACGGACGGCTCATATACCGGGAGCGCGGGTCGAACATCTGGCGTCTCGAGACGGAGTTTGATGAGTCGCTCGGGATCGGTTCGGGCCAGATGATACCGGGCATGGATATCTTTGAGTTTTCTGACCCCTCGGCCCCGGACGACGGAGAGTTCTACCGGATCACCGGAGCCGAAAACCTGGATCTTGAAGGAATAGATAAGCCGATTCTCCAGACCCACGAACTGACCATACGGGTCTCCGATTTTCACATCGAAAGCGTGGTTTCTTTCATCAACCCGGACCCGGAGATCGGACTGGAGGGCACCCGGAGAGCTTTCGTCGTGTACGACAGGAATGTACCGGAACCGATCGTGCTTCCGGAGGTAGTCGTACCGGCCGGGGGTTGATTTCTGACCCGTTTCGCCAACCTGATCCGCCTGCAGTTACACACGAACCGTTGCCGTGGGACGCCCCGCGGTCCTACAATCAAAACTTCATTTCGTTTATATCGGCCGTCGCGCGCGTCCCGGGAATCACTTCCGGGACATCCCGGTAACCGGGGCCAGCACGGTCGGCACACGTCGCCGGGATCACCTCCCGGCTTGCACAAAGGGATTACGGCGATGGAAGCCCGAACGCTCGTCGAGGTCGCTCCGCGCGACACGATTAAAGATTTTCAGACGGGCGACACCGTGCGGGTGAACGTCATGATTCGCGAGGGCGATCGCCAGCGTATCCAGGCGTTCGAGGGAGTCGTCCTGAAGGGACGATACCGGCAGGGTGATAAACCCGCCCCCGGGGCGACCTTCATCGTGCGGCGGGTTTCTTACGGCGTAGGTGTGGAGAGGACATTCCTCCTCTGCTCGCCGCTCATCGACTCGCTTGAGGTCACACGACAGGGAAAGGTCCGCCGCGCACGCGCCTACTACCTTCGTGGCCTGACCGGTCGCAGCGCCCGGATCAAGGAACGCCGCTAACCCTGCCGGGTGGCTATTTTTTGGGCGGCGCACTTGTTACAAGCGCGACGCCAGCTGACCCTGCCGGGTGGCCATTTGGGACGGCGGTCCCCTGTGCACGCGTGCTGGTGAATGACACCGGCTCTCCCACTCTCGCGTCCACTTCGCTTACCCTCGCCTCATGGAAGCGCGCCCACAACACACACGGGTTGATCTGCGCCGTGCGTTCGCGCAGGTTGCCGTTGACGGCGCGGGCGGCCAGGAACGGACATTTACCTACAGCGTTCCCGGCGAGATGGACGTTGAACCGGGTCACCTCGTGTGGGTGCCGTTTGGAGCCCGAACCGTCCAGGGAATCGTGTTCGATATCACCGACACGCCCGAAGTCGAAGAGACCCGCGATATAGAACGCGTCGCGCATGAGCGGCCGCTTCTTTCCGCCCGGCAGATCAGGGTCGCTCGTTGGATGTCCGCCTACTACCGCGTCGGACTGTTCCTGGCCGCCGTCCAGATGCTGCCTCCGGGGTTTGCGAGCAGACTCCGGACATGGGTGAGCCTGGACACCGAGCGCGCGAATGATCCGGAGGTGACCGGTGACCTCGGACCCCGGGACGAGCGCGCCCTCCGGATGGTGGAGGATGCCGTGGAACTGCGCCGGCCGGCCCTGGCGCGCCGACTCGGAAGAGGCGGCGGGGCCGTGGTCGACAGGCTTATCCGCAGAAAGCTTCTCGTCACACGAACCGAGTGGGAGCGTCAGCGTCAGAAGCCACGGTACGCGCGCGTTCTGTCCCTGGCCGTCGAGGCGGATGAGGTGGAAAAAGTGGCGGAAGAACTGGACGCCGGACCGGGGACGCGGGGTATCGA
>JASLLE010000062.1 GCA_030747175.1 Dehalococcoidia bacterium
ATCAAGTAATCGCCCGTATACCGCAGGTGCGTCGGGCTCCCCGAGCCCCTACCCCCTGCGCTCAACAAGCCCCCGGACGTATGACACCTGCCCCACGTGTTGCGCCGTTTCGTTTACGACGCTGGTCAGTCGAACTCCGCGCGTCACCGGCGGATCCCATGAGTGATCGATGATTTCTTCGAGGGCGGCTTCCGGAAGGGCTCGAAGATAGGCATCCGTCTTGAGCGCGACCGCCGCCTGGTACTCCGCCAGCAAAGTCGCCGTTGCAGGAACCATCGCGGCCACCTGCGCCGACGTGTGGCCGTATCCGTGATCTTCGAGGTCCGGGGACATCCCGAACTTCACGTTCCACCCGTCGTCGGCCCAGATCTGGTTTCTGCCCTCAAGATGTGCGATGTGGTGATCCTGGACGCGCGTCACGTGCCACGCGAGCCATGCGATTGAGTTGGCGTCCGGGTCGGGCCGGTAACACTGCTCTTCCACCGTCAGGCCGTCCAGGCTCCCGATCAACCTCGTGGACATATTGCTCAGGGCGTCTGCGGCGAAATCTGCGACGTTCATCGTCTGGTTCCTCCTGGAACGGGCTGATCGGACCCCGGATCCGTGTTGTAGCGCTGCATGGATTATCTTGCTGCGGTGAGTTTCTTGCATCTCCTGCCTGACTACCCGGGATCGCGATCCGCAATCCTTGCCGCGATGCTGGCGCTCGCGCTGGTTTCAATGGGTTGTGGCGGGGACGCAGGGGACCCGGGCGGCGATTCTTTACCGACGCCGATTCCTACTCCAACCGAAGACGTCCAGGAGATGCCGACAGCCACAGCAATATCGCCGACTCCGACGTTCGAGGCGTTGCCCGCGACCACCCCGCCGCCGCTACCAACGTCAACACCCGTCGCGCTGGAACTCAAAGCCGCCTCATCCACCGATCTGAGCTGGTCGAATGGTGACGGTTTCGTGGGAGGCACGCTCACCAGTCCAGCAATGGTGACAAGCGGCGCTCGCGCCCCCGCGGTCCTGCTGATTGCAAACGGTGGGGGGGCAGACCGCGACTGGGTGTCCACGTCGCTCCCCGGGGACAATGGCTCCGGCCGCTTGATCGCGAGCGCGCTCACGGATGCCGGATACGTGACGCTCAGGTACGACCGTCGCGGGACGGGGCGACGGATCGGGGAGACGACGCCACCGGATGGCGAGAACTTCCTGGGCGATTCGATAGACGAGGTCTCCAGCGCGATCAGGTTCCTGAAATCGCGCCCTGAGGTCGATCCGGACCGCGTCTATATCGTGGCTCACGATGAGGGCGCGCTCCACGTGCTCCTTCGCGAGGTGCAATTATCGGAACCGGATGTCGCCGGGATAGCGCTGCTTGCCCCCAGCGCTCTAACCCTCAGGCAACAGGTCTTCCGGAAACTGGGCGCGCTCGCGCAGGAACCAGGAG
This sequence comes from Dehalococcoidia bacterium, assembly GCA_030747175.1. Taxonomy (GTDB): domain Bacteria; phylum Chloroflexota; class Dehalococcoidia; order Lucifugimonadales; family Lucifugimonadaceae. The sequence continues at coordinate 1,439 of JASLLE010000062.1, forward strand.
ATGAGGTTGCGCTGGCGGCCTTAGACGCCGCGATGGCCTTCTTCATTGAGGGGGACCTGCCGGAAGGCGATCTCGGCCTCTCGCCGGACCTCCAGGGGCTGTTCGAAAACCTGACCCACCCGTCAAAACTGCCGTACAACACCGAGATCTGGAACCTGGACCCGGTGTCCCTCCTTCCCGAAGCCGGCTCGCCGGTCCTGGTGCTGATCGGGAGGTTGGACAGCGACGTGGATTGGGATATCGAAGGACCGTCATGGGAGGAGGCCGCGAGCATCGGGCAGGAGGTCGAGTACGTTTACCCGCCGAATGCGGACCACGTGCTGAAAGCAACATCGCCGGATGATCCAGAGATCGGCCTGACCACCTACAACGCTTCTGGTCGGCGGCTGGATGAAGAATCCCTGATGGCACTGCTGGACTGGCTCAACGCCCGGTCAGGGCTCTGAAATCGCCGGGTTGATCGCCGCTCGATGCCTTCCTCGTCTAAACTCGGCTTCCCCGCAATACATACGGCCGCATTTTGAACAATCGGAGAAGTCGCATGCCTGAGAACGTGAATCGCCAGTGGGTACTCAAGTCCCGGCCAGACGGCATGCCGACCGAAGCGGACTTCGATCTCGTCCAAACCCCCATCCCTTCGCCTGAATACGGGCAGGTCCTCATAAAGAACCTGTGGATGTCGCTTGATCCGTACATGCGGGGCCAGATGGGATCATCCCCGGTTGGGAGCGTCATCGTCTCGGAATCGGTCGGCCGGGTGATGGAAAGTCGATTGGACGGGTTCGAGGCCGGCGACATCGTGCGGGGACGCATCGGCTGGCAGGAGTACGGGCTGCTTGATGTCACATCGGCGTTCCCCGTAAACCCGGACTACGGGCCGATATCGACCTCGGTCGGCGTGCTCGGCATGCCGGGGTTGACGGCGTATTTCGGGCTGCTGGACGTTTGCGAGCCGAAGCCGGGCGACACGGTCGTCGTTTCTTCGGCATCGGGCGCGGTGGGGGCGGTGGTCGGGCAGATCGCGAAGATCGGTGGCTGCCGTGTGGTTGGCATCGCCGGGTCCGACGAAAAGGTCTCGTACTGCGTCGACGAGTTGGGCTTCGATGCCGGGATCAACTACAAAACGCAGGACGTCAATGAGGCGCTCGGCGTGACCGCCCCCGACGGCGTCGATTGCTATTTCGATAACGTCGGCGGACCGATCACCGAGGCGGTGATGGAGCACCTCGCCATGTACTCGCGGACCGTCATCTGCGGCCGAATCTCTGAGTACAACGAGGCCACGCCGTCGATGGGACCCCGAATCCTGCGTTACATCCACAGCACCCGGAGCCGAATCCAGGGCTTCACGGTCAACCAGTACCCGGCGCAGTTCGAAGAAGGTCGCGCTCAACTCGCCCGATGGGTGAAGAGTGGCCAGATCAAGTACCGGGAAGATATCGACGAAGGGTTTGAGAACTGCCCGAAAGCCTTTATCGGCCAGCTTGGAGGGGCAAATTTCGGGAAGCTGTTGATCAAGGTTTCTGACGAGTAAGGGGATTGCATGAGTAACCACCCCCTGGGAGGGAGGAGGTCTGGAGGTGGGTCGCGTAGTGCATGCGCCTTCTCCTCGCGACACCACTCCATACAACAAACTACCAACACAAAGGCCCCATAAATGCCAGAGAACGTAAATCGACAATGGATCCTCAAGTCTCGCCCGGATGGCATGCCGAAAGAGAGTGACCTGGAGTTAGTGGATTCGCCGATCCCCGAGCCGAAGCATGGCGAAGTCCTTATCAAAAACCTGTGGATGTCGATCGACCCCTACATGCGCGGCCGCCTCCGCGATGGGCCGTCCTATGCCCCACCGGTGGCAATCGGCGGAGTCCTACAGGGTGAGTCTGTTGGTCGCGTGATGGAAAGCCGGCTGGACGGCTTCAACACCGGCGATATCGTGCGCGGCCACATAGGATGGCAGGAGTACGGCGTGCTTGATGTCACCGGCGCGCACGCCGTTGACACATCACTCGGACCGATCTCCACATCGGTCGGCGTCCTCGGAATGCCCGGGTTGACCGCTTACTTCGGACTGCTGGAGGTGAACAAACCGCAGGCGGGCGACACCATTGTCGTATCCGCGGCTTCGGGCGCTGTCGGGGCCGTCGTCGGCCAGATCGCCAAGATCATGGGCTGCCGCGCAGTTGGCATCGCCGGGTCCGACGAAAAGGTGTCCTACATCGTTGATGAGCTTGGATTCGACGCCGGTATCAACTACAAAACGCAGGACGTATCGGCAGCGATCGCCGAGGCATGTCCGAACGGCGTCGATGGCTACTTCGACAACGTCGGCGGCGAGATCACCGAGGCGGTGATGCCACACTTCAACCTGTACGCCCGGATGGCCATCTGCGGCCGAATCTCCGAATACAACGATGACGTGCCGTCCATGGGACCGCGTGTGATGCGTTACGTCCACGCGGCGCAGGCAACGGTAGAGGGTTTCCTCGTGTTCCGCTGGGCCGACCGCTACGACGAGGGTCGGGCACGACTGGCTGGTTGGGTCAAGAGCGGCGAGGTGAAGTACAAGGAAGACGTGGTCGAGGGATTCGAGAACTCGGCAAAGGCGTTTATAGGCCAGCTGGGTGGAGCCAACTTCGGCAAGTTGCTCGTCAAAGTCTCTGACGAGTAGGCGATTTGAAATAAAAGTCCCCGGCACATAGGATCGCCCAATCATGCCGAGCGAACGGGTCCAGAGGCGAATAGACCGGCTTCTCGATCAGGCCGATGAGGCGTTGGAAGCCGGAAACTGGCAGGACGCTAAAGAGCGTGCAGCGGTCGCGCTCGAGTTTGATCCGGACAACGCGGATGCCGCCGCATTCCTGGCCGCGGCAGACAGAGGCCTGGGGATATCCGAGCCACACGTTGCGGACCCCGCCGCGATCCAGAGTTTGCCGAAAAGGGAGGCCAGCTCAAGCTTGCCCCCTCCCCCCTCCGCGGGAGAGGGCCGGGAGCCTGCCCTTCAGGAGAAGGGTGAGGGGGTCCCGACCCCAGCGTCGTTTGCCGCTGGCCGCTACCTGGTCAGCAAGTTCCTCGGCGAAGGCGGCAAGAAGCGCGTCTTCCTGGCCCACGACACCCTGCTGGACCGCGAAGTGGCGTTTGCCCTCATAAAGACCGAGGGCTTTGACCAGACGTCGAAAGAGCGCGTCTCCCGAGAGGCCCAGGCCATGGGGCGGCTGGGCGTCCACCCAAACATCGTCGCCGTTCTCGACCTCGGGCAGGAGGACGATGGTTCGCCCTACATGGTGACGGAGCTTATGGGTGGCGGCGATGTTGAGGCGCTGCTGGAGGCCGCGGATCGCGAAGGGCAGGCACAGGGGCCTGCCCTTCTACAGATGGTCCGATGCGCGATGACGTCGTAGGGGCGGTCCCTCGTGGCCGCCCGACGACAGACGGGCCGATGCGCGATGACGTTGCAGGAGCGGTCCCCCGTGGCCGCCCGACGACAGATGGACCGATGCGCGATGACGTTGCAGGGGCGGTCCCCCGTGGCCGCCCGACGACAGATGGGCCGATGCGCGATGACGTCGTAGGGGAGGTCCCCCGTGGCCGCCCGATCAACGGTCTCCCCCTTGATCGCACCATCGAGATCGGCAAGGCGGTCTGCGAGGGGCTGGAGTTCGCGCACGCTCGCGGCATCGTCCACCGCGACCTGAAACCGGGCAACGTCTGGCTCACTGAGGACGGCATCGCCAAGATAGGCGACTTCGGACTGGCGGTCATGACCGACCGATCACGTCTCACCCGCGAAGGGATGATGATCGGCACGGTCTCCTACATGCCGCCGGAGCAGGCCACCGGCGGCGAGATCACTCCGAGGGCCGACCTGTACTCGCTCGGGGCCATGCTCTATGAGATGGTGACCGGGAGGCCTCCTTTTCTGGGGGACGACGATGTCGCAGTCATCGGCCAACACATAAACACGCCCCCGGTCGCTCCCTCGTGGCACAACGGGACGTGCCCGCGCCCACTGGAAGCGCTTGTGATGCGGCTTCTCGCCAAGAACCCGTCGGAGAGGCCGGAGTCAGCGCAAGACGTATTCAACGCGCTGGACGCTATCGACCTCACGGCACGAGGTGAGACCGTTGAGCGTGAAGGCACGTCTTTAGAGTCGCTGGCCGGTGGCGTGTTCGTTGGGCGTCAGGACGAGATGGGCCAGTTGAAGGCCGCGTTGGAAGACGTGCTCGGCGGCCGCGGTCGATTGGTCACACTCCTGGGGGAGCCGGGAATCGGCAAGACCCGCACGTCCGAGGAAATGGCGACCTACGCCGGCCTGAGAGGCGCACAGGTTCTGTGGGGACGTTGCTACGAAACGGGCGGGCAACCCCCGTACTGGCCGTGGGTGCAGGCGATACGAAGCTACGTCAGGGAGATCGAGCCGGAAGAACTGCGCCGTCAGATGGGGTCCAGCGCCTCGATCGTCGCGGAGATCGTGTCCGACATGAAGGAGTGATTGCCCGAAGTTCAACCGCCACCAGAGTTGGCCGATCCGGACTCCGCTCGGTTTCGACTGTTTGACTCAATCACCAGCTTCCTGAAATCTGCGAGCCAGTCGCGGCCTCTGGTGCTGATCCTCGATGACCTTCATTGGTCCGATGGACCGTCACTCACCTTCCTGGAGTTTGTGGCCAGAGAGATCGGCCAATCCCGCATTCTCATAATCGGAACCTACCGGGACATGGAGTTGAATCGCCGGCATCCACTGACCGTCACGCTGGGTGATCTCAGCCGCGAGCGATTGTTTGAACGAGTGCTTCTCCGGGGCCTGGCAGCGACAGATATTGGCCGGTTCATCGAGATAGCGGCTGGCGTTACACCGCCTCCTGAATTATCGGCGACGGTTCACCGCCACACGGAAGGGAATCCCCTGTTCGTTACGGAGGTCGTCCGAGACCTTGTCCAGTCGGGAGAAATTGCGGCGGACCGCACAACGGGTGAATCCACGTGGTCGGTACGGATACCTGAGGGCGTGCTTGAGGTAATAGGTCGAAGGCTGGACAGGCTGAGCGATCGTACAAACGACGTGCTCACCACCGCCGCGGTCGTGGGGCGTGATTTCCGCCTGGAGGTGCTGAAAGATCTGGCAGACGACACCACCGAAGGGCAACTTCTCGACGTTCTGGATGAGGCGCTCGATGCACGGATCATCGAGGAACTTACGGATGAAGTCGGCCACTACCAGTTTACGCACGCCTTGATGCAAGAGACTCTCACCGGCGAACTGTCCACAACGCGTCGTGTGCGGCTACACGCCCGTATCGCTGGCAGCCTGGAGGGCATCTATGGCGACCGGGTCGATGAACACGCCGTCGAGCTGGCAGTCCATTTCCACGAGGCAGAGACACTGCTGGGACCGGACCGGTTGCTCCATTACGCGCGGGTGGCGGGTGAACAGGCGTTGGCCGCCCACGGCTATGAGGATGCCATCGCTCATTTCGACCGGGCATTGAACGCCCGACAAGACGTCCCCATCGACGGCGAAGAGGCTGCGATTCGAGTGGGATTGAGCAGGGCACAGGCCGCCGCAGGAATCGTTCGTGACGCCGCCGAAAACCTGACTCAGGCCGTCAATTATTATCTTGAAATCGATGCCAATGACACCGCTGCGTCAGCATTGGCGAATGTCCACACGGTGACCGTGGCCAGGCGCATGGTCGATACCTTTTCCCGAGTCATCGACCGATTGCCCGAAAGCTCTGAGAATCTGGGGCAGGTGTTGGCGAGTTACGGCCTGGCCGTCGGAAGCTCGTCAGAAGATTATGTTGGTGCGAGAGAGGCATTAGATAAGGCACTACAACTCGCCGATCGGTATGACGACACGCGCCTCAAAGCGCTGACGCTCGCGAATATGGCTAACGTCGACGGATTTCACATGAAATCGGAGTCGTCCGCGATCCACGCCCGCGCATCACTGGCATTGAATCCCACTGACGAGGGCTCTGTCACGGCGTTCCGCGCCCGGCTCTGGATTGCCTATGCGGCGGCGTCCGCGGGAGGGCTTCATGATGCGGCACATGAACTCACGGCCCTTTACGGCATGGCCGAGCGTCGTCATGACGTTACGTGGATGGGACAGGCTGCGAACAGGATGTCCTGGGCCTATTGCATGCAGGGCAACTGGGATCGCGCGGAACAAGAAGTAAAGCGGTTTTTCGATTTAGGCAGGTTAGAAGCGGCAAGCGGGACAGTACCCGTAACACTGACGGCGCACCAGGGGGACATCCTTAGAGGCGAACACGCGTTAGTCGTACAGGCACTCGATAATTTGAGCGCACAGTTAGAAATGGGAGGCACGCCGGAAGCGTACGCAGGCTTAGCCTTCTCCTATGCGGTCGCGGGGCATTTCGATGTTCAAGATGACCTCTACTCAACCGCTGCGGAGTTTCTGGGAGAAGTGGCAGAACACGAAGCCGCTCCGATCTACCGACTCGTCGAAATCGCCGCGTCGGCCCTCATTGCAATCGGACAGGATGACGTGCAAAAGGCAAAGACCGTCATCGATAGGCTCTCTTCCTACGGAGGCACGTTGGTGGTCGGTTTTCCACTATGTTTCGACAGGATTCTCGGACTGCTGAACGTAATGACCGGGGATGCAGACAGGGCGGTCAAACACTTTGAGACCGCTATCGAACTCTGCCGTGATGCCGGGTGCTCTCCGGAACTGGCATGGAGCTGCTCCGACTACGCCGAGATGCTTCTCGCCCGAGACGATGCTTCGAGAGCCTCAGCAAACGCGAGAGCCTCAGGGATCAGCGATCGCGAAAAGGCAGCGGAGCTTCAGGAAGAGGCGCTGTCCATCGCGCAGGAACTGGGTATGCGATCCCTCATCGAACGCATCCTGGAACGTCGGGAGATTCTGCGAGCGTAGGAGGAATCTGCATGGAAGGCGTATTAAAAGGCAAAGTTGCGTTGGTGACTGGCGGTAGTTCAGGGATCGGGCGAGCAGCCGCTGTGAAGATGGGCGAAGCGGGAGCGAAAGTGGTTGTGTCCGCCCGTCGGGAATCAGAAAGTTTAGAAACGGTGCGCATGGTGGAGGATGTCGGTGGAGAAGGCGTTTATGTAAAGGCCGATGTGTCGGTTCGAGACGACGTTTCTAGTCTCATCGCTGATGTCGTGTCAGCCTTCGGAAGACTTGACTGTGCGTTCAACAATGCCGGTGACTTTGGATCGCGAAGCCAAATGCACGAGACCTCGGATGAAGAGTTTGACCGAATGATTGCCACGAACCTGAGAAGCGTCTGGTTGTCGATGAAACACGAGATTGCTCAGATGCTCCGACAGGGTAGCGGTGCGATCGTCAATAACGCTTCTATCAGTGGATATACGGGAATCGCCGGGTTCGCTCCCTATGCCGCCGCAAAACACGGGGTGATCGGCTTAACTCGGTCGGCAGCACGAGGTTACGCGGCACAGTCCATACGAGTGAATGCCATTTGCCCGGGATTCACCGATACCGACATGCTGCGGGTTGCAAATGCCGATGATCTCGACCGTGTTAACGAAGTGGTTAAGGCAACAGTGCCCGCTCGTCGCCTCGCGAGCCCGGATGAAGTCGCAGATGTGGCCGTCTGGCTCTGTACAGACTCGTCTTCATACGTCAATGGGGCGTTGATCCCTGTGGACGGTGCGAGGACAGCTTGAGGCGTTTCTTAGTCGCCGCTCATCGAGCGCGTCCCGGCGCGGCGGGAGATTCTGCGAGCGTAAGAGGGACCGTGGGCACAACGGAGTGACGACAGTCAGACATTCGTACCTGGAAGGGGTTCATTCAGATGGCGGCAATAACATTTTTCGCACCGATCCTGCCCGGCAAGTTGGAGGATTGGCGGCAGGCGGTTTCTGAGATGATCGGCCCGCGCAGGAACGAGTTCGATGATTTCTGCCATCGCATGGGCATTACGAGGGAGTTCGCCAGCCTGCAAAGCACGCCGGACGGTGATTTCGTCGTCATCTATATCGAGGCCGATGAGCCCGATACGGTCAATGATCGAATCATGGCCTCCGATCACCCGTTTGATCGGTGGATCACCGAGAACATATTCGAACCCACACATGGTATGGACGCCTCCCAGCCGCCACCTCCACCGAACGAGGTGATCGTAGATTGGCGAGCCTGAAGTAACGATCGACCGCGAGCCGGGCATGCCGCTGCTCGCAGGGCGATCCTGCCTCGGCGGGAGATCTTGAGGACGTAACGCTACTTCGACAGAGGTCTCGATCATGACCGACAACAGTGGCGGTGGAAGCGCGATGTCGCCAGCCGATCGCGCCGCCGCCGAGATCAAGACTTTCGGAGACCGTGAGCGGACCGATATCGCACAACGGGCCGTTGATTCGCCGGTTCGCTCGATCCGTAGCTGGGAAGTCGTTCCTATGGATGCCGTCAGCATCGGCAACGGGACGCTCGGATTCGTGCGAGTGTCAGGAAGCGTCGATACCGAATCCGGCACGGCGTCCTGGTCGGCGATAGTCAAGGCGATGGGCGCCAACACCTGGGGCGAGTACGCAGGAAGCAACAGCCCGGCCAGGGAGGTGGACGCCTACCGGTCGGGCTTTTTCGAGCGACTCGATTCCGGCCTGGTTTCGGTTCCCTGCTACGGCGTCACCGATCGCCCGGACGGCTCGACATGGCTGTGGCTTAAAGACCTGACTGGCGCGGCAGATCCGCCGTGGGACAGGTCGCAGTTCTTGTCCGTCGCCAGGCACGTGGGACAGTTCAACGGCGCATGGCCCGAATCACGAGCACCGGATTTCGACTGGCTCGACCGAGGAGGCGCAACAGGCAGATGGAACGTTTTCCTGGCGGCCTTCGCCGATACGTTCGATCTGCTGCTGGATAACCTGGATCATCCGTTGGTTGGCAGAGTTGCCAAACGCGTTGGGTCGGGCAGGATCGCCCGACTCCGTGATGATTTCCAGACCCTTACCGGGGCGTCCGCCGGGCTGCCTCGCTCGGTGGCGCATAACGACTGCCACGCCCGGAACCTGTTCCCCGATATCGACAGGAACGGACATGAAGTCACGTACGCGATCGACTGGGCGGCGGTCGGCCTCGCGCCCGTAGGTGTCGATGGCGGAAGCGTTACCGGGGCCAGCCTGACATGGGGACGCGATGAAGCGGTTTTCGTCGGCGGCGCCGAAAAGGAACTGTTCGAGGCTTACATGACAGGGCTTACAGATTCAGGCTGGGAAGGCGAGCGATCGGATGTACGTCTTGCTTACCTGTCCACGGTGGCCTTTTACGTGATCGCCATTGCATTACGGGGTCCGCTCATCGGCATCGAATCGGAACGGCGTGCATGGGCGCTGGCGCGTGCGGGCGTACCCGCGGATGAGGCGCTGGACGAGGCGGCAGAACGACTGGAGATGTTCATACCGCTCGTTGACGAAGGGCTCGAACTTGCGGCTCACCGTGCATGAGACCCCGGCCAGGTCATCAGCCCCGTTCGGGCGAACGACCGTCGTTCGCCTGCAGGTGGCCCCCAATTTTCCATTGGAGTTGTAGGGGCGTATGGCAATACGCCACGGGCCGATACCAGTCGACCCCTACGATCTTCCGGCACGAAGGCTCGAACCTGGCGATGACACAGTAGGGGACACAATTGCCCCCCTCACCATAGCGTGAGCGCAAGATCGGGCAGCATGTGTCGTGCGACCCGTTGTAGGGGCGGGGCTTGCTCCGCCCGCCGTGGTTACCTCCGTGGCGCCACCCTCGCCGCGAGGGCATCGTAAGTCATCCCCGGGAAGTCCTCCCTGAAGCCCGCTGCCGCGAGGAGTTTCCGTCCGACGCTCTCCAGCACCGGCTCGCCGTTCCACTCCCGGACTATGATCCTCCCGCTCATCCCCGCAGACGCCATGCGCCGATCCCGAAACGCCCTGAGCGCCGCCGGAATACGACGACGGAGTCGTGGATCGGTCGATGCGCGCAGCCGTGCCCCGTTTTCCTCGGCAAGCAGCACCGGGTCGCCGCCGGACATCACTACGTAATTTCCTGGTCTGCGCGCCGACGACAGCAACGCGGCGGTTTCCGGTTCCTCCACGGCATCGGCCAGGGCCCGGTCCATGACGTACGCCGGGTCACGCAGCGAAAGGACGGACGGCCCCCGGGATTTCGTAGATGTTCTGTCACGGAGGTCTTCAACCGCGGACGGCATTGCGAACTGCAAGCCGGGAAGCCCGGCGACGAAGTAGCCGCGCCGCGCCGACCCGCGAAGCTCCATCAGGCTCAGCGCCGAAACGATCGGCCCCCAGCCCCAGTCACCGTTTTCCAGGTCGACCGCCCCCCGGCTGACCACCCCGTAACGCTCGAGAAGAGCGCTCGCCCTTGCACGTGCACGCGCCCCGTCGTCGACCTCTGGACCCAGCACGGCGTATCGCGTCGTCAACGACCAGCGAGCCTCCGGCGGCAGCGACAACGTCGCCTCTCGGACTCGCCTTGCGGCATCTCGCGCCCGCCCGGAACCGCCGCCTTCCCCGCCTCTCCTGCTGCCGCCCGGCCGTCGCGTCATGCCCCGGAACCCTCCATCAACCCGGCGCGCTTCCTGGCTGCCGGGCGCGTCCTGTAACTCTGGCAGATCCGGCAGCAAACCCATTAGCGCCATCCATGAATCGGCGCTCACCAGTCCGCGAAACGCGAGATCACGGAGCGCGTCCCGCAGATCCATTAGCGAGAGGCTGCTCAGCGCAGATCGGAGATCCGCCGACGATGCAACGCCCTCGCCAGACAGGAACGTGTAGACCCGCGCCACGTGGTCCGGCAGGCCCGCCGGTTCTTCCTCGATAGCCGCCAGTTCGCCGTCGGACAGATACAGCCGTCCGGATGCCCGGGGCATCACCCTCACCCGTTGGATCCCCTCGGAATCCGGCCGCATCACCCATACGAACTCGCCTGACCGGAACAGTTCGTCCAGGGCCGCTGCGGAGAACGGTTGCACGCGGGCCGGCAACACGAGGCTGCTCCAGTCCTGCGCCGGCAGGGCCAGCCCCCTGAGCGATTCCAGCGCGCGGCGCAGGGACTCGGCGCCCCCGCGCTTCCGGGTACCTGATACGCCCTGCATCCGCATCACGTTGCCCTGGTAGGCGACCGGCGAAACAGGCGTCACTTCGGCACGCGTCATGCTCAGCGTGCGGGCCTGGATCCTCGTCAGATTCGACTCGTCCGCCCACTCGATATCGCCGCTGCTCCCGGACTCTTCCGAGAAGTACCCGGACAGCGCCTCCCCGTTTTCGGCAAGCTCATCGAGCACGGCCTGGATATCATTGCTCGTCCACGGGTATCGACGCTGAATCTCCGGGAAAGACACCGGCCCGCTCCGGGCCAGCAACGCCCGCAACGCTGACCGCAGGACGCCCCGGTCGCCGGTTCCGGCAAAGACCGCCTCGTACTCCGGCGCCTGCGCCGTGGCGACCCATCGCTTCTCACCGTCGGGCGCGTCCAACTCCCGTACCCGCCCTGATCCCTCTAGCTCACGGAGCCACGACCGTGCGTCTCCGTCACACCTCTCGGCGACCTCGTCTGATGTGAGATCGCCGAGCTCTTCCAGCAACTGCGCCAGTTCATCACGGGTCCGCGCGCGAGATCCGGCCTGCGTCCGCCCGACCGCGCCAACCACCTCTTCCACCGCGTCTGGACGGAGCAACCCGGCGAACGCCGGATCACGGAACAACGCGGCCAGGGCGGCGCGATCGAGCTGGAACGCCTGCTGGGATCGCTCCGCCTTCGGGGCGTCCCACTCATACATGTACTGCTCGTTGAAATCGAAGTTCAGGGCCTGTGCTACGGGAGACGGTGTCTGGCTGACAAAGGTAGTCACGTCGATCTCGCCCGACTGGACACGAGCGACGATCCGCTCCAGCGCCGGCATGTCCATCTCGTCCTCGAGCACATCCCGGAACGTTTCCAGGAGGATCGGGAAATCCGGTATGTTGCGGGCCACGGCGAGCAGGTCACGCGCGCGAAGGCGCTGCAAATAGAAGGGAGTTCTGCGTCCGCCGGCGCGTCCGGGCAACAGCAGAGCTCGCTGGGCGTTACCCCGGAACCGGGCGCCGAACACCGCCGAATCGATAAGCCCGTCGAGCACGCGTTCCCTCAGGTTCTCCACGTCCATCCCGGTCACGATATCCGCCGGCAGCGGCGCGTCAGACTCCGGCACGCGCAACAGGATCCCGTCGTCCCCGACCTGCACCTCCGGCTGTACCCCCGTGCGCTCCCGTAACGCCGACGCCAGCGCGATGGACCACGGTGCGTTCACACGGCCGCCGAACGGCGAGTGGATGACCATCCGGCGATCCCCGAGCGGATCCTGGTAGGTCTCGACCAGAACCGTGCGATTGGATGACATCGCCCCGGCGGCTCGCAGTTGCCTGCGCACGTACCCGAGCGCCTGGCGCGCGCCCGCGTCGTCAAGGTAAAACTCCTCGCGAAGCCACTGGATGATCGACGGTGGATCCTCTTCCGTGTGGACGTACGGGGTGATTCGTTCCGCGATCTCCGCCCGGAACGCGGCGAGACTGACGCTCAGGTCGTGCGGCCGCCAGGGAAATTCGCCCTTCCAGAAAGGCATGCGCGGCAGCGCGCCCGGTGCGGCCTCCACGATGATCCGGTCGTCCCGGATCTCGGACGCCCGCCAGACCTGGCTGCCCAGGAGGAAGGCATCTCCGGGATGCGTCTCGAACACGAACTCCTCGTCCAGTTCGCCGATGCGGGTGGCGTCGTCGCCGAGATACACGGGGAAGCCGCCGCGATCGGTTATCGTCCCGGCGTTGTTGAGCGCCTGGAGCCTGGAGCCGGGCAGGGCGAACAGCATCCCGTTGACCTGGTCCCAGTTGATACGAGCTCGCAGGCTTCTGAACAGGTGGCGAGGGTACTTACCCGAGATAAGCTGCAAAACGCTGTCAAAGCTGGAGCGCTCCAGCGAGTGGTAGGCGTAAGAACCCAGCGTGACCCGGTACAACTCGTCCGCTGACCAGTCCTCCATCGCCACGGACGCGACGATCTGTTGCGCCAGTACGTCCAGTGCGTTCTGCGGGGTGTACACCTCTTCGACTTCCCCGTTGACCATCCCCCGGGCCACGGCTGCGCTCTCGAGGAGATCCTCGTTGTGGGTGGCGTACACAACTCCCCGGCTCGTCTGTCCGACCATGTGGCCGGAACGGCCGACGCGTTGCAATCCGGTGGTTACGGACTTCGGCGATTGGAGCTGGACGACGAGGTCTATCGCCCCGATGTCTATCCCGAGCTCCAGGGAACTGGTTCCGACAAGCGCCGGCAGCAGTCCGCTTTTGAGCTCCTCCTCCATCTCACGCCGAGCCTCGTTGGACATGCTCCCGTGATGAGCGCGAAACGGCCCGTCCTCCGCGCCCGACGCGAAGACCGAACTCGAGTGTGGGAAGGCGGGCGTACTGGCGCCACCCATGTCGTATCCGGCCTCTTCCATGTCCGTCAGAAGCTGGGCGTTGAGCCGATCCGCGGTGCGCTCCGCCTGTCGGCGGCTGTTGGTGAAGATGAGCGTGGTGTTGTGGCGCTGCACGTCCTCCAGGATCCGGGGGATCACGCCCGGCCAGACGGACCCGTCAGGTCCGCCGCCGGTCTTGACCGGCATGCCCATAACCCGTAGCGAGAACTCTTTCGGATAATCGGCGTCCACGACCGTCACCGGTCTTGGGGAGAGGGGACCGTCGTCGGCCGCCGCCTGTCCCCCGAGAAAACGCGCCACCTCGTCCAGCGGACGCTGTGTCGCCGATAACCCGATCCGCTGGAACCCGGGCGATAACTGCTCAAGCCGTTCAAGGCTGAGCGACAGGTGAGCGCCCCTTTTCGATCCGCTGACTGTGTGAATCTCGTCAAGGATCACCGTCTGAACGGTGCGCAATATGTCGCGCGCCACCGGAGAGGTCAGGATCAGGTAAAGAGACTCCGGTGTCGTAATCAGGATGTCCGGGGGCTTGCGCACCATCGAGCGGCGTTCCGATTGAGACGTGTCCCCGGTGCGCACGGCAGACCGGACTTCCGGGACCTGGACCGCGTGGTCCAGCGCGTACTCCTGGATGCCGCGAAGGGGCGCACGCAGGTTGCGCTCTATGTCGTTATTGAGAGCCTTCAGCGGAGAGACGTACAACGTCCGGACGCCCGGCGCCCTGAGACCGTCACTCCGCGCCGCGGCGCTCGCCCCCCGCGCTCCGAGGCTCTCGAAGGTTGCCTCCTCCCCGGACTCGGCGAACAGGCCATTCAACGCCCATAGAAAAGCGGCAAAGGTCTTGCCCGACCCCGTCGGCGAGTGGATCAGCGTGTGCGCGCCGCGTGCAATGGAAGGCCAGGCCTGCCGCTGCGGTGGTGTCGGCTCACCGATCTCTTCACGGAACCAGTCTGCGACCCACGGCAGAAACAACCCGAGCGCGTCGTCGCCCGGGGGGTCGTCTGTTCGATTTGTACGCGGGGACTCGTGAGAATTCCGGTCGGTCATCGGACACGTCGATTACTTGGTGAAGGGTCATACAGGTCGCTCGAATATAGACCCTTTTGGTTCCGATTCTGCTCGAAGTGGCGCAAAGCCAGATAACCACAAGACTTCCAGAGACCCGGAGAAGGCCCGGAAATCGTAATTCGTGAACCGCCCGAATCCTCAATCGGGCCACAAAAAAAAGCTCGCACACCCCGGGCACACCCGGGACACACCAGCGGCAATCGCAACCTCCACCCGTGTCCGACTACGTTTGTACGTAGCGCACACGTGAGCCCCACTGACCTCACACCGCGCCGGGTGGGAGCCTGCCTCTAGCGGGCGATTGGGGAAATCCGCCATACGTTTGGTCCGAGCGGTTCACCCGTATGGACCCCTCCGGCCCGATGCCCCCTACAAGGACAGCACTACCGTCGAACGATACGGGTGAGGCAGGTCCTCACGGACGGCCCACCGAACGGCGGAAAGGTCATACACAAATGCGAAATCTCATTAATCGCATCCCGAAACCCTACCTGGGCTTCATCGCGTTGTTCTTCCTAGTCGGAGCGACTGCTTGCGAGCAGTTGATCCAGGACGGCGCACGCGAGGCCGCAGCGACCGGGCGGGAGATTCGTGCTCTCGAAGACGCTGAGCTAATGCCCCTCAAGGAGAGGATGCAGTCTCTGCAGTTCGACGAGATCGAACCGAGACAGCGTGAGATTGAAGACCTGCATCGCGAGATCGAAAGGATCCAGCGAACGGTCATCGATCCGCTCTGGAACAATATCGACGATCCGTGGGGGCCCGGTGGTGAACTCACTCTCGCCCAGGAGGCGCTACAGGAGCAGTACGCGCTGATTGATGCCGAGTTCCGCCAGATCGAGATCGAATCTCGCGCTCTGGAACGAGAATTCCGGGACAACGAAGAAGACCTTTCTGGATTTGACCCGATCGTGCGGGCGAAGGAAGACGAGCGCTACGACCTTCAGCGCGAGCTGGACCGGCTTTACAGGTTTGGGCAGGAGCCGATCGAGGAGATCTGGAACCAGGTGAACTCGATCAATTCGAACCCGGGCGGGACGTTTGATTCCAACCAGTTCGAAATCGACCAGGTCAATAACAAGATCGCGGGCCTGCACGACGAGATTTCATGGCTCCAGTCTGATCTGGACCAGCGGATCCGTGAAAAGGAAGACTTCCGCGGTGATGTCCAGGAACAGTTGGACAACCTCCATAACTACGGTCGACACGAGATCGACCGTCTGTACTCCGATATAACGCGGCTCGAGAACGAGCTGGTGGAGAAAACGGTAGTCAACGTATCTGAAGTCGAGGGCGCGTCCGACGAGATCGACGCGCTCAGGGCGGAACGCGACGCGTTGATCGAATCGCTCAATAATGAACTGGCGTGGATCGATTCCGATATCGCAATAATTCAGGGCGAGCGCAGCGACGTTCTTGCCTCGTACCAGGCCGCGATCGATGCCAAATACCAGGAGATCAGTCTCCTGTCTGGATCGTTCAATCCCGATGGGACTCCGTCGTCCACGGACCCGGCTACAGACAACGCCGCGCAGATCGCTGCACTCCAGTCTGAGCTGGCGCAGGTGATAGCGGACAGAGACGACCTCGTTGCCTCGTACCAGGCCGCGATCGACGTCAAGAACCAGGAGATCAGTCTTCTCTCTGCGTCTTCCGGCTCTGACTCCACGGCGTCCTCCACGGCAGTGACGACGAACAACGACGCGGAAATCGCCGCCATCCAGGCTGAAATAGCTCAGGCGGAACAGGATCGGGACGCCGCCGTGGCTGACTACCAGGTCACGATCGACGCCAAGAACCAGGAGATCAACCTCCTGTCGACGCCGATCACCCCGACCACGACGACGGGCAACGCCGCGCAGATCGCCGCCATCCAGGCCGAAATCCTTCAGGCCGAGGCGGACCGGGACGCCGCAGTCGCTCCCCTGAACGACAAGCTGAGCGCACTTCACTCGGATCGCGATGCCCTGTCCGCAGAGCGGCAGCCGGTGATCGACGATCTCAACCTCCGGATCTTCAATCTCCAGGACTCCGAAGTGGAGACGGTGACTACCGTCATCGTCCCGCAATGGATCACGGAAGAACTGGATGGCGCCCGGGCGAAGGTCATCGTCCTCGAAAGGGAATACGCGAACGAGGCCAGCAACCTGGAAAGCATGCTGTCATCGGTAGACGCGGAGCTGAATGATCTGTACGCCACCGGCAGCCTGCCGATAGAACAGATCTACCGCGATATCGACCAGTTGAACAACCGCATCGAAGAACTGCGCTATCTGTCCGATCAGGACCAGCTAGCGAAAAATGACGCAGTGAACAGCCTCGCGGTGCAGGCGGAATACCTGCAGCAGCAGTTGAACGCCGAAATCAACCTGATCGAGCAACAGTTGTTCGATATCGATGATGAACTTCAGCTTCTGTACCGGGATAGCGAGGACAACCGGTACGACGGCCAGATCGCATTCAACGAAGCGCAACGCGCCCTGGAAGACCGGCGTTACGCCCTGGATGACCAGCGCTGGTTGCTCGATCAACAGCAACAGGACCTTCACTCGCAAAACGTGGACCCGTGGAAGGAAGTCCAGGTGAAGGCCGACCTGATCTGGGCCACGGAGATTCAGCCGCTGCAGGACCGCATCAACGAACTCGAAAACGAGTTGCAGGATCTCTGGAATGAGCAGAGGCAGCTTGAGCGAGAGATGCGCCTGGCAGAGCAGGGAATTCGGGATCGGGAGCGGGAGCTAGAGGACAAGGTGTTTGATCTGCTCGATGCCGCTGCCGGAGACGGGCCGCCGACCGGGGAAACCGGCATCGACGGAACGTTCGACGGCTCCATCGAACCGATCGACGGGCCACAGATCGACCCGATTGATGCCCTCGACGACGGTACGCAGATCGACCAAGTGATCGAACCGATCATCGACGATTTGAGCGGCGCCACCGGTGATATCGATCCGGTAACCATCACGGACGACCCGGTCGTAGACCCGGAGCCCGTGATTGAGCCGATCATTGAACCGATCGAGCCCGACATCCCGGCGGATGTGGAAGAGGTTTTTGAACAGTCCTAGGCCACACCTGTACGGGTATGGCAGTTGAACGAACACAACTGGTAAGCAACGGTCGCCCGGGCTACGAGTCCCTCGAGTAGTGCGGAGGCCGGGTCCCAGGTACGGCGCCCGAGGCTCATAGCCGAGCCCGGGCGTCGTCGCGTTCGCGTTGACACTCTTTCGTAGCCGCTGCTACGCTTGAAACCAGC
>JASLLE010000063.1 GCA_030747175.1 Dehalococcoidia bacterium
CCGCTCGGAGCCCGGGCGTCCGGTTCAAAGCCGCGGCCGTCGTCCGTGATCGATAGCTCCAGGTACTGGTTCTCGCTGTTGAAATGCCAGTGGATGACCGCCTCGGTAGCCCCGGCGTGCTTGACGACGTTGGCGAGCGCAGCGTCCGCTACGCGATGCACGGCCAGCCTGATTGACTCGGGTATCTCGCTCGCGCCCGCCGGTTCAAGCGCCTGGACCTCCTCGCCAACGTCGAGCGAGATCGGGATAGTCGGCTCATAAAACTCTTGCAGCGAGCGCAACCCGGCCAGCGCGCTCACCCGGACGATGCTCGGGTGCAGCCGGTGCGACAGCAACCGGATGTCATCCTCCCGGATGCGGTCCAGTTGTTCCAGCGCTTCATCAAGCGACGTGGCGAGGGCGTCCGTATCGATTTCCTTATCGTCCATGGTCGCCCGGATGGCGCTCAACGCGTGCCAGATCATGAACAGCTTCGTCTGCACGGGACCGTGAAGTTCTTCGGCGATTGTCCGACGTGCGGCCTCGTCGGCGGTGAGCAGCCGTTCCCGGGAATTACGGATGATCTCGTTCTGCGCCTCGAGTTGCTCGTTCATTGATGCGAGTCGGCGGCGCGCTTCTTCCAGCGCCCGCTTCTCGGCATCCAGGCGCATGCGCGTCACACGCTCTTCGCCCACGCGGATCACCTGCGAACGGTATCGCGCGCCGCCGATGGTCAATGACACCTCGCTCGCCACGAGGGCGAGCAGGTCTGCGTCTCGCTCTGAAAAGGCGTTGGCCTTTTTACTGCGCAGCTCGATGTATCCCGTGGGATCCATTCGACTGCCGAGTTGTACTCGCAACCCGGATCTGAGTCCGGCCCCGAGGTACGAGGTGTTCAGTTCCGGTCTCACCCCCCCCGCCGGAGAGCGACATCACTCGCCCGTCGCCGATCGGAACCCAACCGTTCTCATCCATAATCAGCGGCGCGACGTCCCCGGTTTCCCTCATGGCGACGGGTATGCCAGAGGCGTAGGCGACCTCCAGCTCGTCGCCGCCGGGGCGCTCCACCACGATGGCGAACCGGTCGACTGGCAGCGAGGCTTTCAATGCCTGGTAGATGTCTTCATAAACACGATCCAGCAAGGCGCTGGAGCTGGCTGCTGAGCGGATACGCTCCATGAGTCGCCGTTCACTGGACCGCGATTCCAGGCGTGATACGGCGTACCGGGAGGCAGTAGCCGCCATAACGATCAGAGACGCTTCGACGACGATGCGGGTCGCACCATCGGCTCCGGCATCGGCCCAGTAAGTGATGCCCAGGGACGTTATAGCTACGGTGGTGAACGCGACCGCCAGTGGCAGCGCCATGAAAGGCGCCGCGATGGCCGCGATGGGCGCCAGCAGCAAACCGGCCGGAGTCCCCGTATCGCCCAGCAGGGCGACGATGGCAAGGGCGAGCGCCGTCGACAGGGCCGCCGGAATCACGATCCAGTTACGCCGGGTCATCAGGCGCCCGCCCCGGCCCGGGCGGATCGCCCGGGGCGTGCCGCGCGTGTCAAGCGCGCCCGGGACCGTCGCGTACGTATACCGAAGCTATTCTGGCGGATTGAGTGCAGCATCTCATACTGAAGGTAGCGCCCATGCCGAAGCTGCCGCATCTGGCGGTCCACTCAGCGAGGGTTGGCGGATTACGCGGGGGGTGCGTACGCAGCAGGACACGAACGTTGCCAGATCCCGGCGATCCATCAAGGCTCTGTGGGAGCGTCTAATCGGAGCCGAAGTCGCCGAAACCCGGAACGCCGATCATCCCGGCGGCGACCGTCTCGTTGGTTGACTCGTCGATGAGGATGAAGCTGCCCGTCGTCCTGTTGTACACGTAGTCATCGCACACGAGTGGAGTGCTGGTACGGATGGAAACGCGGCCGATGTCGTTGAGACCCAGGGACGCACATCCGGACAGCGGCGAGAGCGTGTTGATATCGATCTTGCAATCGAGACCCGTGATCATCGCCTTCGCAGTGCGAGTCGTGTGCTTGATCCGCAGCATCGCGCCCCGCTTCAACTCGGCCGTGTCGCTCATCCAGCAGATCGTAGCGTCGAAGGTCTGGGTGGTCCGCGGCGGGTCGCCGGACGCGCTGATCATGTCACCGCGAGAGACGTCGAAATCGTCCGTGAGCCGTACCGAGACGGCCGTGTCGCCTGATGCCGCTTGCGCGTCCCCGTCCGGCGTCTCGATAGCCGCGATCTGCGAAGTCTTGCCGGAAGGCAAAATTTCCACTTCCTGTCCGACCCTTGCGATGCCGTCGGCGATCGTTCCCGCGTAGCTGCGATAGTCGTGGTATTCGTGACGGTGCGGCCGGACGACGTACTGCACGGGCAGGCGAAGCGGGCGTTCTTCAAGATCTTCAGTTGTGTCGATGTCTTCCAGGTACGGCAGCAGCGGACCGTCCGCGTACCAGGGCATCCGGTCCGAGCCCGTCACCACGTTGTCCCCCTCGAGCGCAGAGATCGGGAAGAAACGGGCGCCGTCCACGTTGAGATCGTCCAGCAACTCCCGGAATTCGTCGCGAATTGAGTTGAACGTGCCGGGGTCGTATCCGACGAGATCCATCTTGTTTATGCACACGGCCATGTGCCGTATGCCGAGCAGGGAAGCGATCACGGCGTGCCGGCGAGACTGTTCCACCACGCCATTCCGGGCATCGACGATGATCAGCGCCATGTCCGCAGTTGAAGCGCCGGTGACCATGTTTCGGGTGTATTGAACGTGTCCGGGCGTGTCGGCGAGGATGAATTTGCGTTTGGGTGTGGCGAAATAACGGTATGCCACGTCTATCGTGATGCCCTGCTCGCGTTCGGCCCTCAGGCCGTCCGTGAGAAGCGCCAGGTTCAGGTATTCGGCGCTCTGACGCTTGCTGACCTCTTCGGCCGACTCCAGCACGTCGTCGTAGATGGCTTTTGAGTCGTAAAGCAGCCGTCCGATCAGGGTGCTCTTGCCATCGTCGACCGAACCGGCGGTTGCGAGTCGAAGCAACTCCATCAGAAGTAGCCCTCGCGTTTGCGGTCTTCCATCGCCGCTTCCGACGTCCGGTCATCGGCGCGGCTCGCGCCGCGCTCTGACGTTCGTGTCGCCGCGATCTCCGCGATGACTTGCTCCAGCGTCGTTGCTTCAGAAGGCACCGCCGCCGTCACAGTCATGTCCCCGACCGTTCGGAAGCGCACGGACTGCGTGAAAACGGCCTCCCCCGGCCCCGGCTTCATGAACTCGGACACGGCCATCAGCATGCCGTTGCGCTCAAACACCTCACGCTCGTGGGCGTAGTAAATCGAGGGCAGTTCCAGCTCCTGATCCGCTATGTACTGCCAGACATCCAGCTCGGTCCAGTTGGAGATCGGAAACACGCGGATGTGCTGGCCGGGGTGGATGAAGCCGTTGAAAAGATTCCACAGCTCGGGGCGCTGGTTCTTCGGGTCCCACTGGCCGAACTCGTCACGGAACGAGTAGACGCGTTCCTTGGCGCGAGACCGCTCTTCGTCCCGTCTCGCTCCGCCGTAAACGGCGCCGAAATTGTTGTCGCGGATCGTGTCCAGTAACACGGGCGTCTGGAGACGGTTGCGTGATGCGCCGGGCCCGGGCCCCTCCGGGATACGACCGCTTGCGATGGCGTCCGGCACGGAGCCGACAATCAACTCCGCTCCGAGTCGTTGAACCGTCCGGTCCCTGTAATCGAGAACCTCCGGGAAGTTGTGCCCAGTGTCGATGTGCACGACGGGGATCGGCAGGCGCGAGGGGGCCATCGCTTTCACCGCGAGGTGGAGCATAACGATCGAGTCCTTGCCACCTGAAAAAAGGAGGCACGGCCGGTCAAACTCGGCGATTCCTTCGCGAATGATGTGTATGGACTCGGACTCCAGCGCTCTGAGCTGGCCCGTGTCCGGGAGTGACGGTGTTACGGAAATGGTTGCGTTCATGTACTTGATTACTTAGATGCGGGAGCAACAAGATGAAGCCCGCACTCCTTGGCGTCTGGATCGGTTTCCCACCACCAACGGCCGGCACGAATGTCCTCGCCCGGTTCCACCGCCCGTGTGCAGGGGTCACAGCCCAGGCTCGGGAACCCCCTGTCATGAAGTTCGTTGTACGGCACCGAGAACTCGGCGATGTAGGCCTCCACCTGCTCGAAGGTCCAGTCGGCCAGCGGGCTGATTTTGTACGAGTCATGTGCCGCGTCCCACTCGACGATGTCGATGCCGCCACGCTCCATGCCCTGGTCCCGCCGAAGCCCTGTTATCCAGCCGTTCACCGAGTCCAGGGCGCGGCCAAGCGGCTCCACCTTGCGAACGCCGCAGCACATTTTTCGGTTGTCCACGCCCTTGTAGAACAGGTTGTAACCGTGCTCCTCGACCATCGCCCGCACTTCGTCCATGTCCGGGTAGAACGCTTCGACCTTGATCCCGTAACGGGCGCTCGCCTGATCGAACAGCGTGTACGTCTCGGTCGGCAGGCGCTGCGTGTCCAGCGTCATCACGCGGGCGTCCGGCGTTATCCGCCAGAACATGTCCAGCAAGGCCATGTCTTCGAGGCCGAAGCTGGACATCAGGGCGAGGTCATTCCCGATCTCCTGGTGCGCCCATAACAGGATCTCCTGAGGCGTTCCGTCCTCAAGCTTTTCGTTTATCTCCGAAAGCCTCTCGGCAGTCGGTTTCTGGATCCGTTTTGTCAATTGGTCCTCGGTAGTGATCGGCCACAAAAAAAACCCCCCGTGACCGGCAAAGTCGTCGAGGGGTTTGATTCAGCATCCGTTGCGCTTGTACGCGTTACGTCAGGCGGTCTCCCCCTCTGGGGTTCCACAACACGTGCAGGCGCAGTTATCGGTGGGTGTGATGAACATCGAGGTTTGAGTATATGTCACGGGAGTCCTGATTGCGACTTTTGTCACAAGCACCTTCCTACGGACGGACCCCGAGTTCGACCCGTTTTTCCGTTCTGTCGCCGCCGTATTCGATGATTTCGAGCATGACGATGTCACCCGGGCGCGTGTTATTTGTTAAGTAGGAGATCAGGTCCGCCATGCTGCGGATCGGCGTTCCATCGACCCCGACCACGGTGTCCCCGCCGACGTCCACCAGCTCGCCTTCGAACCTGATCGTCCGCGACATTTCGTTGAGGCCGGCGTCCTCTGCCGGACCATCCGGGATAACCTGCGAGATGTACGCGCCCCGGGTCCCGTCGGGCAGATCGAGCGCCTTCGCCAGTACCCGGCTCACGTCATGACCGGACACGCCGAGCCACGAGTAGACGAACTCTCCGTGTTCTATCAGATCCGGCACGACCATTTTCGCTATGTTGATCGGTACCGCGAATCCCACGCCCGAGTTCTGACGGCTATCGCTGCGTATCTGGGCGTTGATGCCGATGACTTCCCCGTGCCGGTTGAGCAGCGGTCCGCCGGAGTTACCCGGGTTGATGGCCGCGTCCGTCTGGATGACATCCGGCGTCGTGAAGCCCTGGTTCCCGCTGCGGATGCTGCGGCCGACGGCGCTCACGATGCCCTGCGTCAACGTGAATTCCTCCCCGAAAGGATTCCCGATGGCGATGGCGATCTGTCCGGGCAGGGCCGTATCGCTGTCGCCGAGAGCAATTGGCTTGAGCCTGTCGTCCGTTTCGGCTTGCAGTACAGCAACGTCGGCATCCGGGTCCTCGCCGAGGACCGTCGCCGCGTATGAACGGCCATCGGAGAAAGTCACCTCCACGCGCTCGGCGTCCGCAATAACGTGCTGGTTGGTGACGATTCGGTTCTGGTCATCCCACACGAATCCACTGCCGCTCGCCCCGCCCGCGACCGTCGAGACCGTGATCTCCACGACAGAGTCAAGAGAGTCGGTGAATACCCGGCCTATCACGGACTCAAACGCGGCCGCGATCTCGTCCGCCGTGAGGGTCTGTCCCAGGCCTGGCTGATCGAGGTTGGCGGGGGTGTTCTCGGGCGCATCGCCGATAACGTCATCCGCGATCTCGTCCGGGGAGGCGGCGATGGGCTGTCCGGTGTCCGGGGCCGTGCCGGCCGAGTCTGCCCGCGGCGAATCGGATTGCGCCGTGGGCGAATCGCCCGCCGTTTGAGCCGAAGCCGCATCACTGGTCGCCGGACTGTCGTCGACGGCGCTGCTGCATGCCACGGTGGCGACGAGCAAGAGCGCTCCGGTCCAACCGGTTAACGCTTTCCGGCTCACGAGCATCCCGGCGATCCGGGAGGTTTTCGGCGGCATTCCGCGGGCTCCGTTCCTGTGTCGCTGTGGACTTGAATGCGTTTGGCTGCTTTAACAAACCGCCGGTGGCCCCGGCAATCCCGGCGGTGAGCAATTAATTTAGAGGCTGGATGTCCGGAAACTGTGAAGATCCGGATAAAGACTGGGACAGATCATTTAAATTCAACAATGATCCGGCCGGCGACCCTGGACGTCATATCGCTCATTACGCAGTTTGCGTTTCGGTCGTGGTGAAGAAAGGGTGGCTTTCTCGCGACGACCTGCGAGCGACCCTGCATCCTGCGCTGGGGCCACCGACTGGCTTTAACTTAAAAGGGTTATACGAGCGGAGTCGGCCGCGCGGTTGGATCCTCCAGAAAATCCGGGCCAGTCACTCCTGACGGGCACGGGTCTCGGCGTTTTCCGCAACCTGTGAGTTGTCTGGTTTCGCGCCCGTCCGCTTCGCGTTTGGCGTCCTTCGCTTGAACACGTGGCTGCGAGCGGCTCGGGCCTCTATCGCCTCTTTCATCTCCCGCATGTGCCTGCGCATTACAGGCTCGAACCAGCGCTTCGTGATATTCCGTCC
The DNA here is from genome assembly GCA_030747175.1 of Dehalococcoidia bacterium. Lineage (GTDB taxonomy): Bacteria > Chloroflexota > Dehalococcoidia > Lucifugimonadales > Lucifugimonadaceae. Next base: position 6,812 of record JASLLE010000063.1, read on the forward strand.
CACGACATCACCCATGAGAGGCCAGCCGAGCCTGAACGACCCGGTGTGACGCCATTTCGTCCGGCCGTCCGGGAGTTCCTCAAACGTAAACATTTCGTCGCACGACTCGAGCGGTCCGTCCAGGTGTTTGAACGCGATCCTGTCCGGAACCCGGAGCGTCACCTCTTCGAGGATGACATAGGTCTTGTAAATGGCATCGGTCGTGAACTCGACAATCAGACGGTCTCCGTCCCGTTCAATGACGCGGGATTTTTCTTTTGACCCCGGCAGCCGGCCCCGGCCGAATGCCGTCAGCATCTGGAACACCATCTCGCGCGGCGCATCGACGATAGTTTCGTGGGGCGTCAGGACGACAGAACGTAAATCAGTCACGCCGGTAAGATTCCGTCCGGCATCGTTGAGGCGCGGGATGAATCCGGGAGCATTGGATGTGGCGCGGGTTTAGGCCGCGAGGGGGAGAGTCCAATAACACAACACGGACGCCCCGCCGGTTCCCCTTTGATCCTGGATCGGGACCGGCCGAAGCGTCCGGTTAAGCGAGTATCTGAGCGCCGTGCTACTCGTCCGATTCGTCGCCCTCTGCGCCCTCTGCGCCTTCTTCGCCTTCTTCGCCCTCTTCACCTTCTTCGACTTCCATTCCGTCGCCGACTTCTACGGCTGCGACACGGGTCATGGCGATTCGGGCCACGACCTGGTCCGGCGGGCTGAGGGCCTCGACACCGTCCGGAAGTACAAGGTCCTCGACACGGATGTTGTCTCCGATGTTTTCGAGACCTTCGATCGAGACCTCGATGTCGTCAGGCACTTCAAGCGGGAGAACGCTGACCAGGACCGTTCGGATGCCGCGCAGGAACTGGCCGCCGCCGCCCCGGGTCGCCGGCGCCTCGCCGACGATGGTCAACGGCACATCGGCCGGAACGGGCTGGTTGGCGTCTACACGGATGAAATCCACGTGCTGAAGCTCGCCGGACACGGGATGTTGTGCGATCTCACGAACGAAGGTTAGCGCCGTTTCGCCGTTGCCAACCTCGATCGAGACAGGCTGAGCACGCCCGGCCGTGTTAACAGCGCTTCGCAGCGCCTGGGTTTCAGCCTGCAGAGTGAGCGACGGGCCGCCGCCGCCGTAAAGGTGGATCGGCGTGATCCCGGAGCGACGAAGCGCCCGGACCTTTTTGCCGGTCACTTCACGCGGGTCAACGGAGAGGGAGACGTTATCGGTTGCCATATCTCGATTACTTCAGCCGCGACCGGTTACGAAGTGGCGGTTGCGGAACAAACGGTGGGTCAGGGTTAAGGGAGCGCGCACGTGTGCGCAGCGTTAAATCGTAACACGCGGCTGGACCCGTCTCCACGTAACGACCGATACGGTGTGCACAGATCCAGCGGGATTCCGAACCGCTGGGGCGTATCGATACCTCCTGTATACTTGCATGACGTTTGGATGGCCGGATCGCTGAACACGCTGATCGCCAGACAACGCAAGCCGCCGAAGCCCGGCACGGGACGCCGTTGTGCTAGTTCCTATGAAAGTGGATTACGGTCTGCGGGTGTTGATTCACCTCGCACAGACATCCGCGCCCGCGCCCGTTTCGGCGGGCGAGATCGCTGAGCGGCAGAAAATCCCTGAGGCTTACCTGCACCACGTGCTGAGCGATCTTCAGGCTGCGGGCATGCTCGAGTCCCGGCGCGGGCCGTCCGGGGGGCACATGCTGGCGCGACCCGCGAAAGAGATCACCGTAGCGGACGTTTTCATGAGCTTCGACCGGTCCCTTGCGCCCCTGGACTGCGTCGATTCGCCGGAAGACTGTACGCTCTCCGGAGCTTGCTCGCAGCGTGAGCTCTGGAGTGACGTAGAACGGGTGCTGCTGGAACGCCTGAGGGAGACCCGGGTTTCCGATCTTGTTGCCGAGCAACGAGAAATGGTCTGGTCCGGCGTCTAGACAGAAGAGCCCCGGGCCCCGCACTTTTCACCATCGCTGCTACCGGACTACACTCGCGGGTGCGGATATCGTCCAGAATGCACCCGGCCCGGCCGGTTTGAATCTAAGTGGTCAGGCCGGACAACAACGGGAACAAAAACAGGAAAATACCGGCGCCGCCCGGGCAGTTCCCGGTTACGCCACCGCCAGAAATCAAGAGAACCAACCTGATGAGGCTGAATATCGGATGAAAGAAGTCAAAACAATGACGCCGGGCCAGGTCCAGCGTTACAGCCGGCACATCATCATGCCGGACGTAGGAAGCGTGGGGCAGCGAAAGCTGCTTGGCGCCAGCGTCCTGATAGTCGGCGCAGGCGGCCTCGGCTCCCCCGTTGCGATGTACCTTGCTGTGGCCGGCGTGGGCAAGATCGGACTGGTCGATTTCGACGTGGTCGATCTGTCCAACCTGCAACGGCAGCTCCTCCACCAGGAAAAGGACATCGGCCGTCCGAAGGTGCAGTCGGCGAAAGAAACGCTGCTCGCCTACAACCCCGATCTTGAAGTCGTCCTCCACGAGGAACCCATCACGTCATACAACGCGATGGATATCATCCCGCAGTACGACGTGATCGTTAACGGCGCAGACAACTTCCAGGCTCGATACCTGGTGAACGACGCATCGTTCCTGGCGGGCAAGCCGCTGGTCGATGGCAGCATCCTGCTGTTTGACGGCCAGGCGAGTACCTACATCCCCGGGAACGGTTGCTACCGCTGCATCTTCCCCGAGCCGCCGCCCCCGGGCGAGGTTCCGAGTTGTGCGGAGGCAGGGGTGCTGGGAGCGCTGCCCGGGATGATCGGCACCATCCAGGCGACGGAAGTCATCAAGGTTCTCCTTGATATCGGAGAACCACTGAGCGGACGCTTGCTCATCATCGACGCCCTGTCGATGGACTTCCGCGTGCTCAAGGTACGCCGGAACGTCGATTGCCCGCTCTGCGGGGATGATCCGACCGTGACCGAACTCATCGATTACGACGCTTTCTGCGGGGTCAACATCCCGCTGGATGAACCTGTAGAAGAGCCGGTAACCGCCGACTAACAAGACAGCGAATCGGGGGCGGAGTGGATTCTTCACTTCGCCCCCTTTTTTGTCGCCGGCGTCACCTGATCGGTTGTCCAACCTAGAATCACCGGGAATAACCGGTCGTCGGATATCCTGTAACCCCAGCTTTTGTCCAAGTAAACGGATGCGCGCGTGACCCTCAGAGTCAAACCCGTCCCGAACATGCTCAAGCGGGACATCGTGGACGCCATCGGAGATACGCCGCTGGTGGATGTCTCCGTCCTCAGCCCGGTCGAGGGCGTTCGGATATACGCCAAGCTTGAGGGCTCGAATCCCTCGGGCTCGGTCAAGGACCGCGTCGCCAAATTTATGATCGAGGCGGCCGAGCGTGACGGCCTCCTCAAGCCCGGCGATACGATCATCGAGCCGACCTCCGGGAATACCGGCGTCTCGCTGGCGATGATCTCCCGTGCACGCGGTTACAACCTCAAGGTCGTGATGCCCGCCGGTGTAACGCAGGAGCGGATAGACCTCCTCAGGGCGTACGGGACGGAGATCATATTCTCGGACGCAGACAAGGGCACCAACGAGGCGATTATCGTCGCCAAAGGTATCGCCGCCGATAACCCGGACTATTTCTTCCCGTACCAGTACGGCAACGAGGCGAACCCGCGCGCGCACTTCGAAACCACCGGTCCCGAGATCATCCGTGACCTGCCGGAGATAGACATCTTCGTTGGCGGGCTCGGCACGGGCGGCACGCTCATGGGCAACGGCCGAGCGCTCCGGCTGCACAACCCGGACGTCAAGATCGTGGCCGTCGCTCCCCCGCCGGACGACGTGATACAGGGCCTGCGCTCTATCGAGCACGGCTTCATCCCGGAAATCCTGGACCTGGATGAGCTGGACGCCCGTATCCTCATCGAAAGCGAGGACTCCTTTTACTGGACCCAGCAATTGATGGAGCAGTGCGGCATTTTCGCCGGGATCTCCTCGGGCGCAGCCATAGCCTGCTCCCGCAAGATGGCTGAGAAGATCGGCGACGGCTCGATCGAGATCCCGGGCAGGGCGGCGGGCGAGGCAAACATCGTGGCGCTCCTGCCCGACGGCGGCTGGAAGTACATGTCGACACATCTCTGGACCAAGACGTTCAAAGAGATCGAGTCCGAGGTCGGCGGAAAAATCTGGTGGTAGCCGCCTGACTCGTAGAGGCGTGTTGCACTACGCCCACGGGTCGATACCAGACCGATCCCACTGTGCGGCACGTCGTTTTCGGACCCGAGCGTTGCCCCTTTCAGGCGTCCTGGGGCCAGCGGCCGCGCCGATGTCCCCCTCTCCCGGCGGGAGAGAGTTGGGGTGAGGGAGAGGATCCTTCATTCACATGCGTTGCCGCGTAACCCGGTGCTTCGAGAGCCTCAGGACGCTCGCGTGACCTCGATCGCGAGTCTGTCCCGAACCTACTCCCAGCGGAAGAGTCGCGTGGCCGCGGCAAACACGACCGCTGTCCAGGCGCCGAGGCCCGCCAGTTCACCCCATATGTCCGTGACGCCCGCGCCGTCCGTGACCACGGCCCGCATTGCGTCCGCCAGGTAGGTGAGCGGCAGGAACTGTGTCACCGCTGTCAGAACACCGGGAAGGGCGTCCAGCGGGAAGAACACGCCGGACAGGAACATCATCGGCATCGAGATCAGGTTGGTGACCGGGGCGGCCACCTCTTCCGTCCGTGCAAACCCCGAGATCGCCAGCCCCATCGTGACGAACAACACGCCGCCGAACACCGCCAGCACCAGCACCAGCGCCCATGTGGCGAGGTTTCCGTCCCCGACGGCTAAATCGAACAGGATGATCCCCGCCAGCAGTATGACCAGCGTCTGCAAAACCGACACGCTCAGGCGAGTCGATACCTGGGCGAACAGGAACTGCGCGGGATTCACCGGGGCCGCCTTCAGCCTTCGCAGGACGCCTTGCTGCCGGAACTGCAACAGGGCGAATACCACACCGAATATGCCGAGCTGCATGATCGACATAGCCACGATCCCCGGCACGAGGAACGCCGTGTAACTGCGGTCGTCGCCGCGCAATGTCGATTGCTCCAGCGAGAAACCGCCCGCCCGGGTTTCGTCCGGCGGCGGTCCGTAACGCCCGGACGCCGCCTCGCTCATCGCCTGTACCACCAGTGTGATCGCCAGTGCTGCGCGCTGCGGCGAGCGTTCGTCCGAGGTCGCCTGTACCACCGACGTCACATCCTCTTCGCCGAATTCGAGGGGAATAACGATCAGCGCGTCGATGCGGCCTTCCTCGAGCCGGGCGGTCTCCTCGTCAAACGATCCGACCTCCACCTCAAGCAGCTCGTCTTCCCGGTCGGTCAGCCGCTCGATCACGGCCGCCGACGCCTCGTTACCCGCCCGGTCGACAATGCCGACCTCGGCCCCGCTGAATCGATCAAAGTCCAGCAGGCCGAAGATCACCATGATGAGCAGGGGGATGAACAGCGAGAAGAAGATGGCCTGCCTGTTCCTGTAGTACATCTTCAGGGAAGCAACCATGAGGCTCAGGGTGACCCTCATGCGGACACCCGATTACCTGTCTGGTTCGTCGGGCTATTCATCTCGCAACGCCCGGCCGGTGATGCTGATGAACACATCCTCGAGGGTCGCCTCGCGCTGGGGCCTCTCGTTCCGGAAACCCGTCTCCAGCAGCCCGTCAACGAGCGCGAGCGGAGTGTCCAGCGCAACGATCCGCCCGCTGTCCACGATAGCCACGCGATCACAGAGCTCCTCCGCCTCCTCCATGTAGTGCGTCGTCAGCACCACGGTCGTGCCGTCGGCTTGCAACCCCTTTATCAGGTCCCACATGTTGCGCCTGGCCTGCGGGTCCAACCCCGTCGAAGGCTCGTCCAGGAACATGACGACGGGTTCGTTTACGAGAGCCGCGGCAATGGAGAAACGTTGTTTCTGGCCACCGGAAAGGGTGTTGAACTGGGCCTTGCCGCGATCGCTCAAGTCGACGCGATCCAGCAACTCTTGTGGTGAGACCTTGTGTCCGTAAAGAGTGCCGAACAGCTTCAGCAGCTCGGACAGAGTCAGCCGATCAAAAAAAGCGTTGGCCTGAAGCTGTACGCCGATAACCTTCTTCACGCGCATCGGCTCGCGCGTCACGTCGATGCCGTCGATCAGCGCACTTCCGGAGTCCGGATCACGCATCCCCTCCAGCATCTCGACCGTGGTCGTCTTGCCCGCCCCGTTCGGCCCCAGCATCCCGAACACCTCGCCCGGGTAAACCTCGAACGACACCCCGTCCACGGCCTGGATATCGTCGTAGCGCTTGCGCAGGTCCGTGGCGACGATGACCGGTCTGCTGGATTCTTGCCGGGCGTTATCAGACGCGCCTGGAGTAGCGTCCATCATCCCGGTTCCGCCGGAACGGTAGAGGCGTCGCCAGCCACGTGCTCCGGGGTCACGAACATAAGCAATGAGGGCAACACGAGGAGGGAGGCGGCGAGGGCCAAGAAGATCATGATCGCGGTCAACACACCGTAAGCTGCAAACAGGGGCATCGGCGCCAGTCCCATGATGCCGAACCCGACGATGCTGGATGCTGCTGAGGCGGCGAGCGCGATGCCCGTGCCGCGCGTCGCCCGTTCAAGAGCCGCCATGCGGCTCGGTGAGCGTCCAAGTTCTTCCCGAAACCGCTGAGTCATGTGTATCGAATAGTCGATGCCCACCCCGATGGATACGGCGCCGATCGTAGCCGTTACAAAGTTTAAGGCGAAACCGGTCACAAACATGATGCCGTACAGCCAGGCCACCACGAGACCGATCGGGATTACGGTAACAACGGCGTACCTCGCAGAGCGCATGGCGATAAGCAGCAACAGTAGCGCCGCGACCGCCGCGACCGGGATCGAGATCTGTAGAGACTTCGTCGTGGCGTCCAATTGTTCCTGTCTCGTGAAGGGCGAGCCGGTCACACCGAAATCGGTGATGGACGGCGTCTCCGCCAGTCCCGCAAGGTCCCGTTCCACGGACCTGCGTCCCTCCGCGATTGCGCTTTGTTCACGGGTACCGGGCAGAAACACGGTCAGTATCGTGACGTAACCGGCATCACTGCGCCGCAACGATGTCTGCACCCGTTGTGAGGTGTAGATCAATGTGGCTTCGTCCAGGGGAACCCCCGCGTCGATAGCATAGTCGAGCGCGGCCGCGATCCCTTCGCGCGTGTCCGGCAGGCCATCGCCATCGGCGTCCTGGATATCAACGCCGAACCCGGCCCGAATCTGCGCCCGCGCGAAACCGGATTCGGTGACCTGGCCGAGGACATCCAGGTACGAGGGGTCAAGGATCTGGACGAAATCGTCAGCGCCGCGCGCCAGCGATGGGTTCTCGTTCATGCGGCTCACCAGTGAGGCTATCGCCCGGGCGGCCCCGGGATCAGCGAGATCACCGTCTACCAGCACCACGCCCGGCTCGCCGCCGCGCTCCGCCACGTGTTCATCGATCTTGTCCAGTCCGATCACGAAGTCCGATTTCGAGTCAAAGAAGTCCTTCACGTCAAAGGTCGGTTCCAACTGCATCGCGCCCACAACCGAGGCCGCCGTGAGCAGCACGAACGCCGGGACCACCACCAGGCGGCGGCGCGCGAGCCAGATCACCGGTCTGGAGATGAGGAATCCGGACGAACCGGACGGCGAGCCCGTTGTTACGCCGTCCGATTCTTCTCCTTGACGGTTTTTCCGCCACCGCAAACCCGCGGGAATGCCGATCGATAACAGGGCGACGATCGCAAGTATCGCGGCTCCCACCGCGGGAGCGATCGCGACCATCGTGATTACCGCGGCGCCAGAACCCACCGCCGCCCCGGCAGCGCCCGCAATGCGAGCGATGTTTCTCCCGCGGCCGCCCGGGTGCTGCGCCACGTCCCAGGATTCGATGCGTGCGAGGGCGGCCGGAACCACGATGCCAAGCACTATGAACGATCCGCCCGTCGCGATCGCCGCCGCCAGGCCAAAATGAATCACGGACTCGATCCCGGACACCGTGTTGGAGAGGAACGCGATGCTGTCGCTCGCCCAGGCCAGCGTCAGCGCCCCGAGTACGCCCGCCATTCCTGCCCCGAAGGCCGGCCCTGCGGCCTGACCAAGCGACCGTTCCTCCCGGTAGCGCCGTATCGCGTGGACGGCAAAGTCAACACCCAGGGACACCATCGCGATCGGCACGATCAACTCGATCACGAGGCCTCCCTTGATGCCCACAAGCGCCGAAATACCTTTGAGCCAGATCATGAGCGCCCCGAGCCCGACGCCGGTCAGCGCCACCGCCCAGTACGACCGCAATGAAATGCCGACCACCGCCACGGCCGCTATCACGGTCAGGGTGATAAACATCCCGGCGGCGGCCCCCTCGTCAGCCGATTCCAGGTTGACGTCGATGGCGATGCCCCAGAGCCGGTAGTTGCTCTCATCCCCGCGCAGCGCTTTCTGCACGTTCCGGGCGAACTCCTCCTTGTCAATCGTGACATCGTCAGCCGCCAGACCAATCGATTGCGTGCCGCCGCCAAGCAACGCGTTGTCCGCTATCACGTTGAAAACGAGGCCGGGCGACGTCCACCATTCCACCTGCCGCCCACCGATCTCCCGGACCTCACTGGAGGCCTTCACCGACAACTGGTCGCGCAGGTCCGACGCCCCCGGTGAGGCGAGCACCGCGGCCACTGCGATCTTGACCTGCTCATCCGTCGCCCGGTCGATACTGGTGTCGAGCCGGGGGTCGAGTATCAGCGCCTCGGCCACCGCGTCGGCCAGGCTCGTTACTCCGAGCACCGGCTTGCGCAAGTTGGTGTCAAAGTAGGTGTACATGTACGGCTGATCCGGAAGATTTTCCGGTGCAAGCTCGCCGAGGGCGTCCGCCTGCAGGAGCGCCTGCTGATTGGCGTAAAGCTCGCCCAGCCCGGCCGCCGTGAGCAGGTCCCCGTCTCGCGACTCGACTATGTAGCTGGTGATGAACACCGGGGCGGCGAACCCGTCATCGATCCGGTCCTGGAGGTCAAAAACGCGGCCTCCCGGATCCTGCGACGCCTCCTTTGGATCACCGAGGGCAATCATCGGAATGGCCAGGAGCGCGGTCATGACCACCGCGGCCGCGATCAGCTGGCCCGAGTGAGCGGCGATCCAGTATCCGGCGCCTCCGCCGGTCTTTGAGTTGATCATTTCACGCTCTCCCCGCCGTTACGACGTGATCCGTATCGTATCGCCGCCGAGGGCCGGCGCGAACCTATTCGGTATCCACACCGGCCGGAAGCGGCAGATCGATGTCCGTGATATCTCGAAAGTTAGATACCAGCCTTCGCATCGCACCGTCTTCGGCCCACGGGTATTGATCCCGGGGTTGTAGATCGGCGCTCACGCCCGGCGTCCTCGCCGCCGATCCGTGCAGGAACGCGCGCAGAAGCCTGTAGGCCTTGTAATACGAGAGCCGTGCATCGTCCAGTGAACGGCGTCGGTTGTAGGAGTCAAGGAACGCGTCGGCGAACATCTGGAACGCTTCGGCCGGGATGTCTCCAGATAACCCCGGCGCGGCCACAGCCACCAGCACGAGCGAGACCGCAACGTCATGCTCGGGGTCGGCTATCTGCGCGCCCGGCCAGTCGAGCACGCCGGTGACCCGCCCGTCCTCGGCCATGACGTTGCCCGGGTGGTAATCGCCGTGGCACACCGAGAGTGCGTCGCGTCGGGAAGGCTGGTTTTCCAGCAGCCACGCCACGCCCGGATCAAGGTGCGTCAGCAAGGGATCGGCGGTGTACCTCTGGAGGTGCCGGAGGTTGTCATTCGACGAACTTCCGTCCACCGATATACCGGCCCCCTTCAGTTTGTTCGCGACGCCGTCGATCGGGATGGAGTGCAGCTCGACCAGCGTCTCCGCCAGCTGATCGGCGATTCCGGGCGCGTCCGCGGGGTTAGTGAAGAGAGCGTCCATCAGGGAATTGCCGGCCACGCGCTCCATCACGTTGAATGCCCGGTCGGCGAGCGTGTGCGACCCGCCCGGCAGCAACACCATCGGCGCCGGGTATCCGACGTCCGCAAGGGCATTCTGATACGCCGTCTCCCGGTGAGCCTGCCCTGCGCCCCCGGGCCCCGGGAAGATGCGGACCACAAGTGGACCGTTGAACTCTGAAGGAACACCGGCGAGCCGGAAAGCGTAGATCAGCGTCTCAAACCCGCCGGTTAGCCGGCGAGGAGGTTCGCTGAATTTCGCGCCTTCCAGGCCGGGCTGGCCCTGGACGTATTTGAGTAGCTCATCGGCAACCCGGGTCGAAATGTCGCCTTCGTCCGGCATCTGCATTGTCATCGGCCAATCCCCTTTTCTGGACCGATCGCGTTCTTAGCCATCGATGACTCGATTTCGCGGGCCGCCTCTTTCGCCCATTCCATCGAAGCCGCGGTGTAAGCGAGACCCCAGCGGATCGTCAGCCTCGGGAAGAAGTCGGAAGGTGACGGTTCATGCGACTCCAGCCACCCTTCGAGTTCCTCATGCCACGCGCCCATGCGCTCGCCGTACCTCTCGATACCCTGGGCCAGCGTGGCGGGGGACATGTGTTCCCCGAGGAAAGTCCGTAAGACGGTCGTGCTCTTGACGATCTCTGAACCGGGGGGGCTGCTTTCCAGCCAGGCCGTCAACGCGACCCGGCCCTCACGCGTGATCGAATACACGCGTTTGTCCGGCCGCGTCTCCTGCTCCACTTCCCGCTGCTCGACATACCCGATCGCCGTGAGCCGCCTGAGCTCTGAATAGACCTGGCTCTTCGCCGGGGCCCAGAAGAAATGGCGGATGCTGCGGTCAGCGAACCCTTTCAGGTCGTACCCGGACATCTCCCGAAATGTCAGAAGCCCGAGGACGGCGTAAGAGTTCTGTGGCAGTTCTTGTCCGGCCAAAGCGTCATCCGATCACATAGAACTTAATAAACTAGGATAAACAGTACCAGTTTATTTAGGACTATGCAATCACAGGTTCCCCTTTTCGGTTTACGGTTTACGCACGAACACCTTGATACTGGCGTCGTCGAAGCCAGCGGACCTCAAGAACGCCTGATCGCGCTCGTCCGCAGCGCGAAGCACCGAGTACACCTCCTCGATGCCCTCTCCGCGACACTCATCGCACAACCGCTCCATGAGGCGCCGCGCAATGCCGGTGCGACGGAAGTCCGGGTGCACGGCGATCGCGACGATGCGCGCCCCGGGGGGAGGCCGTATCCGCGGGACTGGCGCTCCGCAAAGATAAACCCGACGACGCGCTGACCAACCTCCGCGACGTGCGCTCCCCAGGGCGGCAGGATCAGGCTATCCAGGTTGCTCACGGCAAGGAACCGCTCGACGTACTGATTCCAGGTCCGGGAGCGGTCCGGACCGAGGATCTGGCGGTCAAGTTCACGCACCGCGTCGGCGTCATCCTGTCGGAGTCGGCGAATCGTTGCGTCGTGGCTCATCTCAGTGCCTCCTGAGAAGCGTCCTTGCGACGCTCTCGGGCATCCCTGTAGAGATATCGGTGACCGTAACGTTACAGCACGCTGGTCCGATCTGGACCATGCAGTGAGCTCGAAGCATCGGCCATACTGCGGCAATGACTTGTTCGTCCTGCGTGTTTGAAACATCCCGGTTGCTGGTGAAAGAGTGGCATTCGCTCACGTCCGACGATTGGGATGTTCAGGAGCTTGCTGAAGTGGTGATGGCGCTCCTGACAGCTCCGGTAACCCGGTCTCTTCCGCCGGCCTGGCGGGGTGAATACACGCTCTCCCGGGCGCAGGCCTGGATCCAGGAACGAGATCTCGAAGGGACGACGTTGCTGGCCGTCTCCCGGTCCTCACGACGTCCCCTCGGGTTGATGATCCTTTTCGAAACGGAGAGCAAACTGCCTGGCCGGATCGATATCCGGCTTGGATATCTACTTTCCGAGTCCGCGTGGGGGACGGGCATAGCGACCGAGATGATCGGCGGGTTCTCGGAGTGGTGCCGGGGTCAGGGCTCCGTCGCAAACATCATCGCCGGT
>JASLLE010000064.1 GCA_030747175.1 Dehalococcoidia bacterium
GGCGGCTACTACGCCCCCCGCTGCGCCTCGATGGAGCATCGTTTCAAAGCCTGTGTGGCATGGCGCACCATCGGATAAATACCAGGCGTGGTTTTTCGGGGCGTTACAACGCGGACCGTCGCGTCCCCTCTACATCTCCGATCGCGGCCGGATGCCCCGGTTCATCGCCCAGTCAGGGTAATAGTCGTAAATATCTGTGTTCGGCAGCGGTCGCCCGATGGGCTGGGGCGGTACGCGGAACGGCCCGGCCACTCCAGACATCTCGGTCATCCCGTACTCCAGTCCGACGCGCCGAAGCGTGCGTGTCGATGGCACGTTGAACGGCGCGACCGTGGCGAGCGGAAACCACCCCTGTTCCAGGATCCACGTTCCGGCGGCCGAAACAACGGCGCTCCCCAGTCCCGACGCCTGGACGCCCTGAACGACGTCGACCCCTATCTCCATGAACGGACGCCCGCGCTCTTTGACAGTCGCCAGCGCCACCATCTCAACACCCCGGTACACACCGAATGATGCGAGCGACCCGGGGCCGAAACAGTGCCAGAACAGCTCGAAATCGACCTCTGCCAGCTCGTCGGTCGCTAGCGCCACGACGCGGTCATCGGATCGCCCCCGCCACGACGTTGAATCAGCGAACATGTACCAGTTTGGCCCCACACCGAGATCCCATCGGGCAGTGTGACGCGAGAAAGCTCGTACGCCCCGAACGGCGTGAACAACAGGTCCGGGTGCATCCCCGCGGTGACCCGGCCGATCGCCTCAGCCCAATCCTCCCGGGCCACGATAAGGCTGTGGCCGTCCAACCTCACGGCCGTCAGGCCGGCATCGTCACCATCCGGGGAAGAAGGGCGAGCGACCACGGGCGCCGACTCGCTCAGCGCGGTCTCAAGCGACACGCCCAGCCGCGCCTCCTGCCATTCCTTGATCGCATGATTCAGTCCTGTGGCCGGCATGGGCGGATCAACCTTTGAAGTTCTGGTGAAGTTCTGGTCCGGTGGGGGGGCCGCTCGCGGGAGTTATTTCGGCGTATATTTTGCGGGGTACTTTTGAAGCACATTATTAACGAGCAATACATCGTCGATCAGGCGCATTCGGCCAGAGACCCCGCTCTGATCGCCGCAGGGGCGTTTCTGTCAATCGCCGCCGTATTCGCATCACCTCGCCGAAAATCGATACGCCCTCAAACACAAAGGATCTCCGTTCAATGACCCCTCCGGCCGGACGACACTTCCTCCAGATCCCCGGACCGACAAATGTGCCGGATCGCGTGCTGAGCGCAATCGCCGGACCGACCATCGATCACCGGGGTCCCGATTTTTCTGAGCTGACACTCGAGGTGCTGGCCGGGCTCAAGCAGGTTTTCAAGACCGAGTCGGATGTCCTGGTGTTCCCGGGTTCTGGCACGGGCGCATGGGAGGCGGCGCTGGTCAACACGCTCTCCCCGGGCGATCGAATCCTGATGTTCGAGACGGGGCAGTTCGCGACATTGTGGTGCGCGATGGCCCGAAAGCTGGGGATCGAGGTCGACTTCATCCCCGGAGACTGGCGCCACGGGGTGGACCCGGCCCAGATCGAGGCCCGGCTGGCTGAAGACTCGAGCCACCGGATCAAGGCCGTCGCAGTTGTGCACAACGAGACCTCCACCGGCGTTACGAGTCGTATTTCAGAGGTGCGGGACGCTATCGACGCGACGAACCACCCGGCTCTCCTGCTGGTAGACACGATCTCATCGCTCGGCTCGATCGACTATCGCCACGATGAGTGGGGCGTCGATGTCACCGTCGGCGGCTCCCAGAAGGGGCTCATGCTCCCGCCGGGACTCGGATTTAACGCCGTGAGCGAACGCGCCCTGGTTGCTTCGAACGATGCCGCGCTCCCGACGTCTTACTGGGACTGGAACGGAATGCTGGAGACCAACCCTCAGGGGTTCTTCCCGTATACGCCGGCGACCAACCTCCTGTATGGCCTTCGAGAAGCTCTCCAGATGCTGGGGGAAGAGGGGCTGGATGCAGTGTTCGCACGTCACGACCGGTTTGCGGCCGCAACCCGTAAAGCCGCAGCGGCGTGGGGATTTGAGCTTCTCGCGCAGGATGAGCGCGAGTACAGCAGTTCCCTGACGGCGATCGTTACGCCGGACGGGCATGACGCGGACAACTTACGGAAAGTAATCCTTGATCGGTTCGACATGTCGCTCGGCACCGGCCTCGGCAAGGTGAAGGGCTGGTCGTTCCGGATCGGCCATCTTGGGGATCTGAACGATCTGACGCTGATGGGCACGCTCGCCGGCGTAGAGATGGGCCTGGATATTGCAGGCGTCCCCCGGTCGGGCAGCGGCGTCGCCGCCGCTATGGAACATCTGTCAACGGGGTAAAAGGGACGACCGGAGTCGAGAGCGCCGGGCGCATAGAGCGCGTGCCACGCGCCCACTTCTCCGGCGGCTCAGTCCGGGCGACTGACGTCTTGCCAGTTCTTCAACTTCCGTCCGGTCGCCGTGACTTCATGCGGGAGTCGACATGGCCTGTGCCGAGAACCTTCGCCTTTGCGTTCGGCCACTTTCTCCGGGCCGCTATTCATTGACTCTATGACCCGTCTGGGAAGGTTTAATCTACGGATGTGGCTGCGAGGAGCGGAGTCGATACTGAGTACTCGATTGTAATACCGTGACAGAAGGTATTCAATCATCCCATAACCGTAGGGATTTCATGGAAGAGTCTCGTTGCTGGATATGCGGATCGGCATAGCTAATACCAACGGTAAACCCATAAGTTACGATGCGAATATATTATTTAGTGATCGCTTTATAATGTTATATGGAGATTTATACTGACCGTGAACTACTGAATAATGAAATCCCATAAGAGTAGGTAACTATTTATCCCGTAACGGCAGGGTATAATGAATCCATGTTGGCACGAGATAACCATCGGACGTTCGAACAGGACTTCCCCGATGACGACGCTTGCCTGGAGTGGTTGAAGGACCAGATCTTCCCGGACGGGATCCTTTGTGAACCCTGCGGGCGGGTGACGAAACATCATCGCGTCCGGTCAAGGAGGTCGTATTCATGTGACCGCTGCGGACACCACGTCCACCCCACCGCCGGCACTATTTACCACAAATCACGCACGCCCCTGACCAAGTGGTTTTACGCCACCTACCTGCTCTCATCGGTCGATCCGGACATTCCGATAACGGAGTTGCAGCGGGAGCTGGGAGTCACCTACAAGACGGCCTGGCGCATGACGCATCTCATCCTCGGAATGTTGTCGGAGGACGAAGAAGAGGAAGTGGGCGAAACCGTGCGGGATCGCGATGAGGTGAACCCGCCCCGCTCACGCTCGGGGGGACTTCTCGACCGAATAACGCGCAGGGACCGTTCCACTCGAAACTGACCTCGATCGCGCCATCGTGGCGGGTTTAACAGGCAGAAAACCGTTGTGCTTACGTGACAGACGTAGCTAATCGAAAATTAGTAACACCGTTATCCAGGTTAGCGAATCACTAACCAGACCGGCCACCCCCAGCTAAGCCCGCCGTCGTCGCTCTCTGTCCACGACTCCCAGCGCCGCCGCGTAGATGCCGTCCGTGTCGATCCCGAACAGCGAGTACAGGTCCTGTCGTGAGCCCGACTGGCCGAACGTGTCCACGCCAAGATTGATCGAAGGGCTATCGAGAGCCGAACCGATGAACGCCAGTGTGTGAGGCGAGCCGTCGATCACCGTCACCACCGGACTGCCGACCTCGTGCGACGCGAGCAGGCCAGTGGGGTCGTATAGTCCCTCGTCCTGCCCCCTCACCTGCTCCTTTTCGGCAGCGCGTATCCGTCGATGGAACAGGTCCGGACTCGTCACAGAGAAAACGTTTGCGCCGATCCCCTCGCGCTCAAGGTCCGGGATCGCCGCGATCGCTTCCGGCACCATCGCCCCGGTCGCAAACAGGTTGACGATGGCATCGGAATCGGGATCCGCCGTACGCAGGCGATAGCAGCCATCAAGGACTGCTTTACGCAGCGCGTCAATCTCGGCCTCATCCCGGGGGTCGTTAAACAACGACTGATCGACCACCCTGGTACTCAGGCGCAGGAACACGGATTCGCCCTCACCCGAACCGATGCCACGAATCGAATCAAGCAGAATCCACTCGAGTTCCCGTGCGAAGGTCGGCTCGTAGTAGCGGATGTTCGGCAGTTCCATCGCGATGGAAGGGGAAAGTATGCTCTGGTGCGATCCGCCCTCCGGGCTGAGCGTCACGCCGGAAGGCGTCCCAACGGCGATGAACCTGGATTCCTGGTACAGGCCGTAAATAAAAGGATCCAGCCCGCGCACGATGAAGGGATCGTAAACGGTGCCGATCGGCACCAGTCGCCTGCCTGAGAGTTCTTTGGAAAGTCCAAGCTGCCCGAGCAGGAGGAACAGGCTCGTCTCAGACAAACCCAGCTCAATGTGACGGCCGTGCGGACCCTCGGTCCACCTCAGCGTCCGGGTCTCGGTGTCGAAAAAGTCCGTGGCGTCGTCGTGGTGCCACACTCCGGTGCGATTTATCCAGGAGCCCAGGCTCGTGGACGTGGCGACGTCCGGCGACACCGTGACGATACGTTCCGACGTCTCGGGGGACGTTCGGCTTATCTCGAGGAGGATGCGTGCGAAGCTCTCCTGCGTAGACGCGGTGCTCGTTACTCCCAGATCGGTGTCGTTGAACGTAATCGGGGGTTCCTCCGGCACGACCGGCCGGGTTAGCCGCTCGGCGGCACGAGACAGGTACACCGACTCGTCGCTTCCATCGGGGAATCGGTCCCACGGGTAATCGGGAGCAACCCCGAAATGGTCGGCCAGCTCTTCGTACTGTTCCTGCGTCACCAGCAGCGAGTGGTTGGCGGGATTCGCTGCGATCGGCAGCCCCCAGCCCTTGACCGTGTACGCAAATACAACGGAAGGCCCGTCTGACTGCGATGCCTCCTCGTAGCAACGGGTAAGCGTTCCGACATCATGTCCGCCCAGCCCCGCTATGCGCCGTTGCAACTCGTCGTCGTCGAAATCACTGACACAGCGCTCGATATCGGTGCGCTGGCCGCGCGTCGTCTCCAGCAACCGGGACCGTACTTCCGCCGCCGGCGCCACCAGTAAGGCCTGGTACTCCTGGTTCGGCATATCGTCGATGCGGGTCCGGAGCGCCTCGCCGCCCGGCAGCTCCATCAGCTCTGTGAGTTGCTCGCCGTACTTTGCGACGACGACATTCCAGCCGTTGACCCGGAACATCTCCATGAACCGAGCGACGCGGATGCCAGGCACCACGCGGTCGAGGCTCTGGCGGTTGAGGTCCACGATCCAGGTGCAACGGTCCAGGCCCTGGATGGCCGGTTCGGCGACCGTTTCCCAGATCGAGCCTTCATCCAGTTCAGCGTCGCCCATGTGGGCGAAGAACCTCCCCGAAGTCGGTTCCAGACCGTGGCCGTCAAGGTAATCTCGTACGAGCGCCCCGAATGTGGCCCCGCCGGGAGCAAGGCCTACCGAGCCGGCCGAGAGATCCGGCGCATCCGGATCCTTGGTTCGGCTCGGGTAGGCCTGGAGTCCGCCGAACTCCCGGAGGGTCGGCAAATACTTCACGTCCAGGTTCCCGAGCAGGTACTGGATGGCGTGGAACACCGGGGAGGCGTGTGGCTTGATCACCACCCTGTCTTCCGCCCTCAGGGTTTCGAAGTAGAGCGCGCTCAGAATCGCCGCCGAAGACGCGGACGATGCCTGGTGGCCGCCGACTTTAGATCCGTCCCGGCTTTCGCGGACGTTGTTCGCCCAGTGGATGATGGCCGTCGACAGCCACAGGACACGGTCCCGGGCGTTGTCCCGGATTAATTGAACCTGGGATCTTCCCTGCGGATTCACCGACGAATTTACGGCAACCATTGACCTGCTCCGATTGGCCCGGCGACCGGGACGAACGTGAAAAGACGTTCCAACACGTTGATCAACGAGCAACTGTGCCGAGATATTACACGTCAAAGGGTGGCGTGACGCGTTCTCCGGGGCCCAGTTCCGGGTCAGCGCCGCTTGAAGGCGCGATAGACTCGCTCCCACGGAGTGGAACGGCCAGACCAACCCGGACCAACCAGGAGGAGATCTGATCCGCCATGAAGTTTGACCGGCTCGACATCTATCACGTCGCCATGCCGCTTGTATACCCGTGGCGCACGTCCTACGGCGTGGACTACGACATCCACGCCGTGCTGGTGAGGGCCACGGACGGCGACGTCGTCGCGTGGTCCGAATCGTCCCCGCTTCAAGCTCCCACCTATCTCACCGAAAGCGCGGGCGGAGTTTTCTACCTCCTTTCCGAGTTCATGGGGCCGCAGGTCGTTGGCCGCGAGTTCGAGGACGCCGATGATCTCAACGGCGCGCTCTCGGTATTCAAGGGCAACCCCTTCGCCAAGGCGGCGTTAGAGATCGCCTCATGGGCGTTGCTTGTACGCTCGACCGGCATACCGCTGCACACATTGCTCGGCGGCGAGACTCGGGAGGTCATCGCCGGGGCGGATTTCGGCATCCAGGACTCTATCGACATGCTGCTCGGCAACATCCAGGTCGCCGTCGACGCCGGGTTCCCGCGAGTCAAACTCAAGGCCGCGCTCGGCTGGGATCTCGACATGCTGAAGGCCGTGCGGGGCGCGTTCCCGGACACCGTGTTTCACATCGACTGCAACGGCGGGTACTCGCTCGACGACCTGCCCATGTTCAAGGAGATCGACAAACTGGGCCTCGCTTTCATCGAGCAACCCCTGGCGTTCGATGATCTGCTGGACCATGCGGAGCTTGCGAAACAGATCGAAACCCCGGTCTGTCTCGACGAGAGCGCCATCAGCGTCCGTGCCGTCGAGCAGGCGCTACGGATCGGCGCAGCCAGTTACATAAACATCAAGCCCGCCAGGGTGGGCGGCCTTGCGAACTCTATCGCCATCCACGACATCTGCCGGGACGCGGGCGTGCCGGTCTGGGTCGGCGGCATGCTGGAGAGCGCCCTCGGCGCTGCGATCTGCGTGGAACTGGCGACGCTGCCCAACTTCACATACCCGGGCGACCTGTTTCCTTCCTCACGCTTTTACGAGCGCGATCTGAGCCAGCCCGACAACGAGCTGACCGAGGCACACACGTTCAAGCCCTTCACCGGGGGACTGCCGGAACCGGACCCAGATCGGCTGGCCGAGTACACCGTGCAATCGGCGACGGTGACACCGGAGTGAGCCACGGGTCGTCTCATTCGACATTTGGCCCGTCATCGGCGCGCATGCGATGAACACGCGCGAGTGGCGAAGCAAGTTGTCGCGCGCTCTGATCGCGGGGATGGCGGTGGTTGTGGGCGTAGCGGTCGTCTCGGAAATCGTTTCGGACAGAGACGAGGGCGGGGCGCCGGTAGACGTCGATCCGGATCCGACCTTCAGATCTGAATCCTTCGTAGTCGGCCACGACCCGAGGGACGTGATCTTTGACGGCGAAAAGCTGTGGGTGGCCGAGTCAGGATTCGGGACCGTAACAAGTTACGGACTCGAAGGTCAGCGGTTGGATACGGCTGATGTGGACGGCCAACCGGCCATGCTCGCGGCCGGCGGCGGATTTGTCTGGGCGCTTGATGCGGATGACGGCTCCGTAACCCAGCTGGACAACAACGCCGAAGTGTTGCGCCATTTCCAGATCGGGGATCAGCCCGTTGGGATGGAGTTCTTTGGCCAGCACCTGTGGGTAACAGACCCCGGGCGCCACTCTCTGTCCAAGATCACGCTCCAGGGCGGGCTGGCGCGGTTGCTCGAGGTTGGCGTCTCCCCCGGCGCAATCACAAAGACACCGGAGCAGGTGCTGATCGCAGACGGCGACTCACCCACCGTCACGGGATTCGACGCCGCCGGAGAGATCGTCGGCTCGTTTGATTATCCGGGATCGCTGGACATCGGGGGTTTGACCCATGTCCCGGGCACACCCACGGCTTTCCTGTCTACGCCGGAATCCCTGTGGATTGCTTTCGGCGATATCGGTCAGGTCATGCGCCTCACACCGGCCGGCACTTACTCCGGACTCACCCGCGTTCCAACGGGCCCATTGTCCCTGGCGTGGGGCGGGGACGAATTGTGGGTGGCCTCGGCGGATGCCGGATCGGTTACCCGTATCTCCCGCGACGGCGAAATCATTGCTACCCATATGCTCGGCGGGAAACCCGCCGGCATCGCCCACGACGGCGAGCACGCCTGGATCGTGGACGAAGACAGCAACGTGCTCGTCATGCTCACGCCCCTGGCGATAGTCCCGTAGCACCCGACCCCCGGGTCTTGTCCAGATGATGTCCGGTTGTGCCGCGCCAGTGGGGACGGCGACAATTACGAATCGGTTTTCGCCTGCAAGAAGCTCCGGTACACCGTGGAAACCGGCATTCAAACGGCCGTAAGGGAGGTGGCCCCGCATGTCTGAAGAGCGGACTTCTTCCATTCCCGCGCCCGAGACCCTGGAAGAGCTGCAGGCCGTGATCGAGGCCCACCTGGACGCCGGCGCGCCGGCCATCGCCGCGGCCGAGCTTGAGGATCTGCGAGCGCCCGACCAGGCGGACGTGGTCGCCGAGCTGAGCGAGCCGGGACAGCAAGCTCTTCTGGGCGCGCTGCCCGCCGAATCGATCGCAGAGATCATCGAGCACCTTGAAGTGGATGACGCGGCGGAGATCTCCGGCCTGATCGACGTGGGCCGAATGGCAGCCGTGCTGGACACCACCCCGCCGGAGGTGGCGGCCGACATCCTGAGGCACGTCGACTGGACGGTCGCAAGCCAGGTCCTGGCGCGCATGGGTGACCGCCGTACCATCGGCGAACTGTTGTTGTATCCGGACGACGATGCCGGGGGTCTGATGACCCCTGAAGTGACCGGCCTGCGGGAGAGCCTGACAGTCGGCATGGCGCTCTCCGTGCTCCGCGGCGCAGAGGCGTCACGGGAGAACATGCGTCAGTTATACGCAATAGACAACGACGGGCGGCTCACCGGCGTCCTCGAACTTTCCGATCTCGTGTTCGCCGGCCCGGAAAAACGGGTGCGGGACGTGATGACCCCGGACCCGATCTCCGTCGAGACCGGCGCCGACCAGGAGGTTTGCGCCCAGCTCATGACTCGCTACGACCTCCTGGCGCTTCCCGTGGTCGACCGCGCAGGGGTGCTGGTCGGGGCGATCTCCGTTGAGGAGCTGGTCGAGGTGGCCCGGGACGAGGCGACGGAGGACATGCTCCGAATGTTCGGCATCGGTGGTGAGGAACGGACGGGCGAGCCCATAACGGCCTCGATCCGCAGCCGGCTGCCGTGGCTCGTGCTCAACCTGGGCACCGTCCTGCTCGCCGGATTTGTCCTGAGCCTGTTCGACGACACCATCGAGAGTGCCACGATCGTCGCCGTGTTCATCCCCGTAGTGCTCGGACAGGCGGGCATCGCCGGGACGCAGACACTGACCCTGATCGTTCGGTCTATCGCCCTGGGCGATGTCGATCAACGAGACACGGCGTCCCTGTTACGACACGAACTTGCGCTGTCAGTGGTCCAGGGCCTGGTGGTCGCCGGCATCCTGGGTCTGATCGTGCTCGCCTGGCAACAGGACGCATCGCTCGGCCTGGTGATCGCCGGGGCCATGGTCATCAACCTGATCGTGGCGGCGGGCGGCGGCGTGCTCGTCCCGCTCGGCATGCGTGCGCTCCGGATAGACCCTGCGGCCTCATCGGCCGTGGTGGTCACCACGCTCACTGACGTGCTCGGACTGCTGGTCTACCTGGGCCTGGCGACGGTATTCCTGACGAGCATCAACTAGGCCGGCGGCGCATCGACCGATCAAAGCAGCCGTACCCTCGCCCTCGATCGTCACTCTCACGCACGAGGAAAGCTGGACTCACGTATTGAAGCGCCACGCCCGGGCGAGCCGGATGGGCTGAACGTTGCTCGACCGCCGCGTTTCTACCCGGCGTCCTCGTTCTCCGGGTTGAACACCTTCTCGCGGTAATACTTCAACTCCGCGATCGATTGCCGGGTGTCCCACAGCGCCGTGTGCTGAGCGCCGTTCGGCTTGCGGTGTTGGATCCCGTACCACCATCCGGCCAGCTCTTTGATGGACGACACGTCGATCATCCGGTAGTGCAGATAGTTCTCGAGGGCCGGCATGTACTTCGCGAGGAAACGGCGGTCCTGCCATATCGAATTCCCGCACAGGCGGGCGGTCCCGTATTCGCAGTGCTGTGAAACCAGCGTGAGCACTTCCCGTTCGGCTTCCTCGAGGGAAGTTTTCGACGTCTGGATCTTTCTCAGCAGGCCGGAACGCTCGTGCATGTCACGCACGAACGGCGTCATGCGGTCCATCGTCTCGGCCGGGTGCCAGATGGTGAACTCGACCGGCTCCCCGATTTCGTTGAGATCCCGGTCAGTGACTATCGCCGCTATCTGGACGATCACGTCCTTTTCGGGTTCGAGTCCGGTCATCTCAAGGTCGAGCCAGACCAGGTTCTGTTTAGAGCCGTTTTGCAATCGCAATCCTGTCATTTCCCGCGCCGCACTTGCGGCGTGGCGATCAATCTAAAACGGAATCCTATCACTCACGGGATTAAATACCTTCAAAAGTAAGAAACAGTGGATTCGGTCCCAGCCTTGCAACAGTCCAGCCCAGTGCTCGCCCGGACCGCAAGCTACGATTGTATCGTAACAACCGATGATTGAACCCGCGACGACACCGCGAATTAAACTGGACTATTGCGGCGTTGACGTCATAACTGCAATAGTGCATAGTCTTTCGATGCCTTTTGACCGAACCGTTCAACTGGCCGGCGCTCGAGCGCGGCAGTTGCAAGCGTTACCGCGCTACCGCGAGGTGCTTCGCTTGCTGGGTGAAGGCATGAATCCACGAGAAATCGGGCAGGCGCTTGATCCTCCCGTGACAAGACAGCGGGCATCTGCGCTGATCCAACAGGCCAGGCGGGCGCGAGAGCTCGGACTATTTGAAGACGAAATCGGGGACGAAAATATGAGTTCGGATATGACGACAGTTGACTCCGGGGGGGTCACGTCCGCAGAGGGGTTCTCTGCGGGGGCCATCTTCGCCGGCATAAAGACCGCGGGCGCGGACAAGCGTGACATCGGCCTCCTCCTGTCTGACCGTCCCTGTACAGTCGCCGGGACATTCAGTCAGAACTCCGTCCTATCGCCGTCCGTCACCCTCTCCAAAGAGGTGGTCGATGGTGGCGGGGACGTGCGGGGCGTCGTCGCAAACAGCGGCGTCGCCAACTGCGCTGTCGGCGAACAGGGACTGATCGACGCCCGCGAAGCCTCCGCGCTGGCGGCCGAGAAGCTTGGCGTCGCCGGGAACGAGGTCCTGATCGCTTCCACCGGCGTCATCGGCGTCGAGCTGCCGATGGCGCTCATGCGGGAACACATACCGCAGATCGAACTCGCCGATGATGCCGGGGACGAGTTCGCCGCAGCGATCATGACGACCGACACGCACCGGAAAGCGATCGCGGTGCGTGCCAGCGTCGGAGGAACGACCGTGACCGTCGGCGGTTGCGCCAAGGGCTCCGGGATGATCCACCCCAACATGGCGACCATGCTGGCCTTCCTGACCACCGACGCAGCGGTCGAGAAGGACTTCCTGCAGAAGACCCTCTCGCACGCCGTCACGCTCAGTTTCAACCAGATCGATATCGACGGCGACCAGAGCACGAACGATACCGTTCTTCTACTGGCCAACGGAGCGGCCGGAAACGCGCCCCTGGATAGTGACTCAGATGATTCAGAGGCGTTCACCGCGGCCGTCGGTTACGTGACGCGCTGGCTGGCGAGGGAGATGGCGCGCGACGGCGAGGGCGCCCAGACGCTGATCGAGGTGACGGTCGAAGGCGCACACTCGGACGAGGACGCGCGCGTGGCTGCTCGTTCAGTCGCCGCGTCCCTGCTGGTGAGAACCGCCGTCTACGGGAAGGACCCCAACTGGGGCCGCATCCTCATGGCCGTCGGCAAGAGCCAGATCTCTCTGGACGAGTCGAAGATACAGGTGTTTGTGAACGACATCCAGATCGTCGAAGACGGCAAGGCGATCTCTTACAGCGTCCCGAGCGTGGTCTCGGCCTTGGGGGAGGATGAGGTGCGCTTGCGCGTCAGCCTCCATGTCGGCGACGGTTTTGGCGAGGCGTGGGGCTGCGATCTCACCGAGGAATACGTCGTCTTCAACTCCGCCTACACCACGTAGAGCGGAAACAGGTTGAAGCGGTCGACGCAATGACATCCGTAAGCGGATCACCCGCGAAAAGAAGTGGACGCGGCGCGCGCGAGGGCGACATCGTCGTCGTCAAGGTCGGCGGGTCCACGCTGGGCGAGGGCGATTCCACCACCCCGGACCTGATAGCCCTGCAAAAGCAGGGTTTGAAGCCGGTCGTCGTCCACGGCGGCGGCAAGGTCATCTCGGACTGGGTCCGCCTCCAGGGAATCCAGCCCGAGTTCGTGCGCGGCCTCCGCAAGACGGACAAGCCGACGCTCGACGTGGCCGTCGCCGTCCTCTGCGGCCTCGTCAACGCACAGCTTGTCGCCGAGATTTCTGCCGCAGGCGGCAACGCCGTCGGGTTGGCGGGCGTCGATGGCGGGATGCTGAAGGCGGAAGTGCTCGACCCCGAGCTGGGCATGGTCGGGAAGATCATCGAGGCCGATGCCACGGCAATCACGGCCGTTTTGGAAACGGGCGGCATCCCGGTAATCGCCCCGGCCGCCCTGAACGTCGCTCCCGAGCAAGAGGACGGTTCCGACCGCATCCTCAACATAAACGCCGACACCTCGGCAGGCCACGTAGCGGCAGCGCTTGGCGCGGCGATTCTCGTATTCCAGACCGATGTCTCCGGAGTGTTGGACGCCACCCGCAGGCTCATCCCTCGCATGACCCGCCGCCAGGCCAGAGACCTGATCGACAGCGGCATCGCAAATGGCGGCATGATCCCCAAGATCGAGGCCTGCGCCTTCGCCGTGGAGACGGTCCGCGCCGGCTACATCATCGACGGCCGGGTTGCCGGAGCGCTGCTTGAGTGCGTTGCCGGGAACGACATCGGCACGAGGATCACATGATGGCTAATACGAACGGGTCGGGGTGTATATTTGCCCACCTCCAACGGACACGAACGAAGGTCCCGGCCATTTGATCCAACCTGGAGAAATGGTCAGGGGCCACCCGGATCCAACCGAAACACTGTAAGGGCGGCTGGCTACCCGCCCTTCACCCGTATTCCAACAGGCCAGTAGACCTGACCGACCTCATCCCGCACAAAACCAGAAGGAGCACCCAGAATGACCACAGGCGAACAGTGGAAGCAAATAGAAGCCGACTACTACATGCAGGTAGTCAACCGCATGCCGATGGTCCTCGACCACGCAGAAGGCACCTGCGTGTACGACACCGAGGGCAAGCGCTACCTGGACTTCACCGCCGGGTGGGCCGTCCTGAACGTCGGCCACTCCCACCCGGCCGTCACAGCGGCCATCCAGGAGCAGGCCGGCAAGATCCTCCAGATGTCGAACCTGTTCTACACGATCCCACAGCTCAAGCTCGCCCAGATCCTGATCGACAACTCGGTCATGGACCGCGTCTTCTTCTGCAACTCCGGGGCGGAGGCCAACGAGGGTGTCTGCAAGCTCGCCCGCAAGTACGGCAAGATCAAAAAGAACGGCGCGTACGAGATCATCACAGCCAACAACTCCTTCCACGGCCGGACGATGGGCATGATGGCGGCCACCGGTCAGGCGCACTACCAGGACAACTGGCGCCCGCTGGCCCCCGGCTTCGTGAACGTCGACTACGACGACATCGATGCCATCAAGGCTGCGACCAATGACAAAACCTGCGCCGTGATGCTTGAGCCGGTCCAGGGTGAGGGCGGCGTCAACGTTCCCGCCCCCGATTACTTCAAGCAGGTACGCGAGTGGTGCGACCAGAACGACCTCCTGCTCATCGCAGACGAGGTCCAGACCGGGATGGGTCGTCTCGGCACCCTGTTCGGCTACGAGCAGTTCGGCTTCGAGCCGGACGCCATCAGCATGGCGAAGGGCCTCGGCGCGGGCGCGCCGCTCGGCGCGTTCCTGTGCAAGCAGGAGTACTCCGTGCTGGAGCCGGGCGACCACGGTTCCACCTTTGGCGGCAACGCGCTGACGACCGCGGCCGGGTGGGCCGGAGCGAAGGTTGTGGTCGACGAGAACTGGTCCGAGAAGGGCGCAGAGACCGGCGCATACCTGAAGGGCCAGCTCACGGGGCTCATGGAGAAGTACGACTTCATCACCGAGGTCCGGGGCATGGGAATGCTTCTCGCCATCGAGATGACCGAGGACAACGCCGGTGCGGTGATCGGCGAGACGGTGGCTAACGGCCTGCTCCTGAACGCCGTACGGCCCAACATGATCCGCTTCATGCCGCCACTAACGACAAGCGAGGAAGAGATAGACGAAGCGGTAGGAATCCTCGATGCAGCCCTCGCAAAGGTGTTCGGGGCTTAACGGTTCACAACGACTCACCCTGAGGCTCTCGAAGTACGGTGCGTGTCCGAGGCTCACGCAAACGGCATAGCTTCCAAGCGAACACACAACTAAACTTGATACCCGCCGGCCCGGCACCAACCCGCCGGGCCGGTCTTGCGTTCGATGAAAACACTCTCTCGTGTCCCCTCTCCCCGAGGGAGAGGGTCAGGGTGAGGGACCACGAGGCCGATCAAAGATCGGCCAAACGGTAACTGGCAACGAGTACAGAATAACGGCGCCACAGCGGCCGTCCCCAAACAACCTCCCCGGATAAAAACCCCTGAGGGGTCAAAAACATGGCAAGAGAAAAATGTGTGCTCGCCTACAGCGGCGGCATGGACTCCACCATCAGCGCAGTGTGGATACAGGAGCAGTACGACATGGACGTCGTCACGCTCACCGTCGACCTCGGCGCGGGTCCAGAGCTCGATGGTGTGCGCGACCGGGCCGCCCAGGCGGGC
The DNA here is from genome assembly GCA_030747175.1 of Dehalococcoidia bacterium. Lineage (GTDB taxonomy): Bacteria > Chloroflexota > Dehalococcoidia > Lucifugimonadales > Lucifugimonadaceae. The sequence continues at coordinate 15,002 of JASLLE010000064.1, forward strand.
GTGACCGAGTCCCTCATATGGGACGTGCGTGACGAGTTCGTAGAGGGCTACATCTGGAACGGCCTCAAGGCCGGGGCGATGTACGAGGGCGTGTACGCGCTGTCCACGGCGCTCGGCCGGCCGCTCATGGCCAAGAAACTGGTCGAGGCGGCTCGACAGGTCGGCGCGACCGCCGTCGCCCACGGCTGCACGGGCAAGGGGAACGACCAGGTCCGTTTCGACGCCGGAATCATGACGCTCGCCGCTCACGGCGACCCCCTGAAGATCATCGCCCCCGCCCGCGAATGGGGCATGTCCCGAGACGAGGAAAAGCTGTACGCGGCGAAGGCCGGCCTCGACGTGCGCGAGGTCGGAGACGACCAGCGTGTCTACTCGATCGACCGCAACCTCTGGGGACAGGCGATCGAGGGCGAAGACCTTGAGGACACATGGTTCGAGCCGCCGGAGGACGCCTACTCCTGGACCCGCCGGGCTACCGACACCCCGGACGAAGCGGTCGAGGTCGAGATCTCGTTTGTGCAGGGCGTTCCGGTAGCGCTGGACGGCAAGGAGCTGGGCGGTGTTGCGCTGATCGAGCAGCTGAACGACATTGCTGGCGCGCACGGTGTCGGACGTATCGACCATCTTGAAAACCGGCTGGTCGGCATCAAGTCACGCGAGGTGTACGAGACACCCGCGGCGGTCGTGCTGAACGACGCTCTCCGGGCGCTGGAGACGGCGTGCCTTGCGCGTGACCAGCAACGGATGCGGGCCTACGCAGGGCAACAGTACGCCGACCTCGTGTACGACGGCCGCTGGTTCACCGGCATGCGCGAGGACCTCGACGCATTGATCGACAGCACGATGCGCTACGTGACCGGAGATGTCCGGGTTCGCCTGTACAAGGGCGCTGCCGTGGTGACAGGCCGACGCTCCGAGTTCTCGCTCTACGACTTCGGCCTGGCAACCTACTCAACAGACGACGAGTTCGACCACAAAGCAGCAACAGGCTTCATAGACATCTACAGCCTCGCCGCCCGGATCCAGTACAAAAACCAGACAAGGCATGACGCCCGGTAGATTTCGGTAAAGGACCGCTTGCCTCCCCTCTCCCGGCGGGAGGGGGTGGGGGTTGAGGGAGAAGTCTTCTCCATCAACCACAGGCTGCCAGGGAGATCAGAGGAACATCCTGTGACCGTATATGACGAACGTGACACCTTCGGTAACTACCTCGAAGAGTTTGCAGTAGGCGATACCTGGAAGCACTGGCCCGGCAAGACCATCACCGAGGCCGACAACCACATCCACAGCCTCCTCGTGATGAACCATCACCCGCTCCACATCGACGAGGAGTGGAACCGCGCCGGACAGCACGGGAAGATCCTCGTCAACGGCACGCTGGTCTTCTCCATCGTCGTCGGCATGACTGTTCGGGCGCTCTCCGGCAAAGCGGTCGCCAACCTTGAGTACGAGACGGTCAAGCACGACGGCCCCGTCCACATAGGCGACACCATCTACGCCGCGTCCGAGATACTCGACGTCACGCCGTCCCGCTCAAAGCCGGACCGAGGCGTGGTCTACGCAGAGACCATCGCCCACAACCAGCGTGACGAGCAGATCCTGAGCCTGCGCCGCAAGTTCCTGGTGCTGCGTCGGCCGGCTTGAAGAGCCTGGTTCACCGATCTGCCTGCCCTTCGAGAACCTCAGGGTGGGTTTGGCTCGCCGGTCAGGGTTGGTTTGGCTCGCCGGTCAGGGTTGGTTTGCTGTGTCGGTCAAGGTGGCGTTGGGACTCGAATACAAGAGTTGACCACCGTAAAACCCACCCTGAGGTTCTCGAAGGGCGGGCATACGACAACTCTAGTTTGCGCGCAGCCAGCGTTTGATATCGCACCGATCTGCCCGCCCGGCGGCTTATCAATCTGATCGTAAATTACAGGCGCTGCGGAGTGCTGGTCGGGAGATTCTTCGCCTCGGGCTCAGAATGGGCATATATGCCCAGAATGACAGTATTGCGGCAGTTCTGACGCCCTGACTTATCGTCCGATGTCCTGAGTTCTGCCGCGCCCTGATTTTCCTGCCGTGTCCTGAGGCTCTCGATGGACCGGGGTGAACATCAACGCCTAATCCGGCAGCTGGATCACCGCCACCACGCCCGGCTCATCGGAAACCACCTCGGTGTAATGCCCCTTACCGGCTTGATCCTCCATCAACAACGGTTGGCCGGGCCCGAACCGGCGTTTGGAGCCGTCGCTGACCGTGACTTCGAAATCGCCCGACACCGGGATCATGTACTGGCGGACCGGCGTCGGATGCCAGTCACCGAGCGGTCCGGGCGCCGCCATCACAAAACCGGTCCGGGTTGCGCCAACGAGCTCCGACACATTCATCGGATCGGCCGGGGGCGCGTAATCGACCTCTCTGAACGACACCTCGACCGTCGCGAAGTGACTCTCGCCATCCTCGTCCGCGTAAATCCGCTCGTACGTCGTCGCCACCGTCACACCTGCTCCACCGACGCCACTTTGCCGCCCTCGGCCGATTCGTAGAGGGCGAGCACCGCCGCCGTGTTCCTGAGCCCGTCTTCCGGCGGGAACTCCGGCGCCGTCCCGTTCAGAATGCAGTCAGAGAAATCGTTCAACTGCACCGCGAACCGCGGCTCACCCGAGAACTCCTCCACACGCTCGTTTCCATCGGCATCAGTGATCACCAGCGGCGTGTCCTCCTCGAACAGGTGCGCCATCTGGATCTTGCCCGTCGTGCCGATCACCTCGCCCATATTCGAGCGCGGCTGCTCCACGCTGCTCCATACATGGGCGATTGCGCCGCCCGGGAACTCCAGCAACCCGGAAAAAGAGGTATCGACCCCGTAACCCCCGGAATCGGTGGCAAACCCGGTGGCCCGCGTCGGCTCGGCGTCCAGGATGAAACGGGCCGCCGAAACGGCGTAACAGCCCGCGTCCCACAGCCCGCCTCCGCCGAGCTCCGGTTTGAAGCGCACATCGGTCGACGGGTCGCGAGAGGTAAAGGCAAGCACCGCCTCAAAGTGGCGCAAATCGCCGATAGCGCCCTCCGCTACAAGCTGGCGCGCCCGGCGCATATGCGGATTCAGCCGGTGCGTGAACGCCTCCACCAGCAGCACGCCATTCGCCTCAGCGGCGGCGATCATCTCCCGCACCTCGTCCATCGTCACGGCGATCGGCTTCTCGCACAGGACGTGCTTGCCCGCCTCTGCCGCCTTGATAGTCCACTCGTGGTGCATGGAGTTCGGAAGCGGGTTTATGACGGCGTCGATATCCGGGTCGGCGAGCAGTTCCTCATACGTCCCGTACCAGCGCCCGATACCGTTCTCCTTTGCCGCCAGTTCCGCAGCTTCGTCGGAGCGGCTGGATATCGCCACGATCTCGGAGTTGTGCGATTTGAGCGCCCCCGGGAGGTGAGCGCTTATGCCGATCCTGGCTGTGCTGATCATTCCGTATCGGACGATGTCGCCGGGCATGGCAGTTCCTTCCGGGCTGGTGTGGGACGGGAATTCTGGGGGTGGCGCCAGATTAGCACCGTTCCCGGCCCCGCCCCACCTCCTGATAAGGTACCCATTCACACCAGTACCGGAGCTGATAAATGCCGTCCACAGACACCCCCAATATCCTGGTCATCATGTCCGACGAGCACGCGCCGATGTTCAGCTCTACGTACGGGCATGCGCTGGTGGAAA
>JASLLE010000065.1 GCA_030747175.1 Dehalococcoidia bacterium
CTTGAAATCACAACGCTTGCACGTGCGGCATACATTGCAGCGATACGGTCGGGAGTACTCGCTCGCTGAACCGAAAACGACGCGCTCGCGCCGGATCATCGCCCTTGCCCCGTCTACGGTTAAGAGCCTCACACATCACCGAGCGCGCCAGGCCGAGGAACGATTGATCGCCGGGCCTAATTGGTCTGACGAGGATTTCGTATTCAGCACCGAGTTCGGAAAACCCCTCGACGTTGGAGAATTAGGACGAAAGTACTTGCGCACTCTTCTCGCAGATAGCGATATATCAATCGCACTCCGCTTCCACGATCTACGACACACGGCAATCAGTTTCGCCCTGAGTCGTGGTGTCGCACCCACGGATGTGGCAGAAATGGCTGGTCACTCTTCGGTGGCCCTCACCCTTACGCGCTATGCCCATGCTTTGCCGGACGCGTCTCGGAGGGCATCAGACGCAATCGAAGACGCAATCGCCGGGTGAGTGACAGCAACATTGACAGCAACCGGGATGAACGTCCCCGTATCCTGACGGACACCATCAGCACATCGGGCGGTAAACGTCGATTGAGACGGTCTTTGGCGGGCCTCGCCGGACTATGTTCAAGGAACTCAAAAACCGTTGGGCATAACGCCCGTGCGGGTTCGACTCCCGCCCTCGGCACCAGTTTTGGCATCGGTAGACTGGCCCGACCATGTTCTCCGTTTCCGGGATCTCGATTGACCGCTGGGCGGTCCTGGCGCTTGCAGTGTCCGTGGTCCTCGCTGTCTGGGGGGTGTTGAGCGCCACCGGGGTCAGCGACTATGTTCGCGACTCGTTCACACACCGGATCGGGGAGCCGGAGGTGACGTGGGCGGTCGATGAGCTCGATCCCGATGATCCGCCCGATGTTCGGTTCGCCGTGGCCGGCGATGTCGGCACTGGTTCCGATATCGAATACCGGACGGCCGAGGTTGTCTCCGATAGGTCCGGGTTCCAGGCGTTTGACGGCCTGATCCTGCTGGGCGACAACGTTTATCCCTCGGGCGACCCTGCCCGGCTGCGGGATACCGTGTTCGAGCCCTTCGCCGACGTGCTGGCGGCCGGTACGTCGCTCCTGCCAGTGCTTGGCAACCACGATGTGAGGGACGGCAACCGGGAGGGGCAGGTGGCTGCGCTGGATATGCCGGGTCCGTGGTACGAAAAGCGGTTCGGTGACGCCCATTTCTTCGGTCTCGACTCAACGCGTTCGACGGACCTTCAACAGAGGGAATGGTTTGAGTCGGCGATCTCCAGTAGCGAGGCGAGCTGGAAGATCGTTGCGATGCACCATCCACCGTATTCATCCGGGAGACGGGGTTCGGATGCGCTAATCCGAAAGCTGTACGTTCCCCTGTTTGCAGCGCACGGGATCCAGCTAGTTCTGGCAGGCCACTCCCACGACTACCAACGATCACAGGTCATCGACGGAGTGACGTACGTTGTTTCAGGAGCAGCCGCCAGAAAAAGGGAATGGGAACGGAAGATTTCACAGCGGCGGCGTGGTCCACGTACCACTTCGTAGAGCTAAACATCTGGGAAGACAGGCTGAAGCTGCAGGCGATAAACCAGGACGGCGAGGTGTTTGACGAAGTGGTGATCTCGCCGTGATGGTTGCCAGGGCGGTGGGATGGCGGACGCGACAGCATCAACAACCGTTGGGCACAACACCCGTGCGGGCTCGTCTCCCGCCCTCGGCATCAGATCGCGTCCCGGTGGGGTCACCTCGTATTGATCACGCGAACCTGCCGCTTACCTGAATCCCGGGTGCGCCGCTGCAAACCGTCACGCCACCAGCACGGAGTTGTCCGGCAAGAAGAGTACCGTCGGTTGCGACACTGTGGACCGGGGTCGACCGATCGGACTCTCGTACCCGAGCGAGTGGGCGCATAAGTTGAAAGCCATCGTCTACCGCAGATACGGCTTTCCGATGTTCTTCGTCCAGAAAACGTAACGGTCGAACGCGAAGACGCCCCGGCCGTAGCCGGGGCGTCTTCTGATTCATCCAAAAGGCGATTGAGATTAGCGGCAGCGGAAACGGTGCCAACGGAAGACGTTGGAGTCCATGGTCCCCGCCTGCGCTCTGGGACTTACGATATCTCCGGCTCCGGGCCTGCTGGTTTCATTCTGCGCCACTCTTGTCATGAACTCGCCAAATCCGGAACAGCCATTCTCATGCCCACCACTGTGCGCCGAGGCAATCTGCTGGCCACCGATTCCCCACATAGTTCCGGCAATCGCCACAGCGACAAGTAGCAAAATCAGTTTTTTCCCGGTGCCTACATCTCCTTCAGAGTGCTTGAAATGTCTCCTCCCCCGTGCGTCCGCACTCCATTGAACGTTCGGTGACTGTACTGATGAACATCTCTATGCGCAACCACGCGCCCCTTCCGGCACCTACAGAAAGCGATAACATCCGTGCCGGTTCGACTCCCATCCCGTCACCGGGGTTACGACCTCGCTTCACCCACGCGATCCGTCACTTACCTGACCTCCTGAACACCTCCCGTTGATCGTCACGCCACCATCACAAAGTTACTCGGCCGGAAGAGTACTGTCGGATGTGAGACTGAACACTGGGATCGGTCGATCAGACTCACACAGGCTCCCTCTCCTCCCTGAAGAACAAGGCGCAACAGATGAAGGCCATCGTCTACCGCAGATACGGCTCTCCTGATGTTCTTCATTTAGAAGAGGTCGAAACGCCGACGCCCCACGACGATGAGGTCCTGGTCAGAACCCGTGCGGCATCCATCAATTCCTGGGACTACGATCTCCTGCGAGGGGCGCGGGGGTTCACCCGGATGTCCGGGTTGTTCCGGCCGAGGAATCCGATCCTGGGCACCGATGTTGCGGGGCGGGTCGAAGCGGTTGGCAGCAGCGTAAATCGGCTTCAGCCGGGTGACGAGGTGTTCGGGGAGGTCAGCAAACGCTTCGTCTCGCTCGGCTGGGGCGGTCTTGCCGAATTTGTAAGCGTCCGTGAATCCTCGATGTTATCCAAGCCATCCGATATGACGTTCGAGCAAGCGGCCGCCATCCCCCAGGTGGGCGCTCTCGCCATGGCGGGGCTACGCCACGGCGGGGGTATCCAGCCGGGCCAGAAGGTCCTGGTCAACGGAGCGGGCGGCGGTGTCGGCACCTTTGCGGTCCAGATCGCAAAACACCACGGGGCCGAGGTCACGGGCGTGGACAGCCCGGAGAAACTGGACATGCTGCGCTCGATCGGCGCGGACCACGTCATCGACTACACGCAGGAAGACTTCACACGAAACTGGCAGCGATACGACCTGATAATCGACGTCGCCGCATACGGTTCGACCTTCGATTACAAGCGTGCCCTGGCTCCCGGGGGAACCTACGGCGTTATCGGCGGCTCCCAGCCTCGATTCTTCCAGACGATGTTCCTCGGACGCTTCATCTCGCTACTGAGCAGCAAGAAAATGGGCACCGTGGTGGCAAAACCGAACGAGGGCCTGGACCACATCCTGGAGCTCTTCGCCGAGGGGGTGGTCAAGCCGGTCATCGACAGAACCTACCCGCTGAGCGAAACCGCTGACGCGTTCCGGTACTTTGGTGAAGGCCGCGTCCAGGGGAAGATCGTCATCACGATTTGAGGTGCGCCAGGAGAAAGCGTTGAAGGCCCTCGTATACAGCAAGTACGGCTCGCCGGATGTCCTCCGCCTCGAGGAAGTGGAACAGCCCGTCGTCAAAGACGATGAGGTCCTCATCAAGGTCCACGCCTCTTCCGTGAACGACTATGACTGGGGTCGACGGGCAAGCCGTTCCTGGCGCGCCTGCCGACCGGGTTGTTCAGACCGGCAAACAAGATCCTCGGCGCTGACGTGGCCGGTCGGGTTGAAGCGGTCGGCAAAGACGTGACGAAGTTCCAGCCCGGCGACGACGTGTTCGGGGACATCTCCGGTTCCGGCTGGGGCGGATTTGCCGAGTACGTTTGCGCCCGTGAAGACACACTCACCGCCAAACCGGCCGGCATGTCGTTCGACGAGGCGGCCGCGATGCCTCAAGCGGGAGTGCTCGGCCTGTCGGGGGTTCGCGCCCTGGGCGTGCAGGCGGGACACAACGTCCTGATCAACGGCGCCGGTGGCGGCGCAGGCACGTTTGCGGTTCAGATCGCCAAACACTTCGGCGCCGAGGTGACCGGCGTGGACAGCGGAATCAAACTGGAGGTGATGCGTTCGGTTGGCGCAGACCACGTGATCGACTACACGCAGGAGGACTTTACGAAGAACGGGCAGCGCTACGACCTGATTCTCGACATGGCGGCGCACCACTCGACCTTCGACTACAAGCGTGCCCTGGCTCCGGAGGGGCGATACCTCATGGAGGGGGGCGCGACGGGGCGGATTTTCCAGACCTTGCTCCTCGGACCGTTAATTTCGATATTCGGGCGCAAGAAGATGAGCATCCTGATGCTCAGGCCAAACAGGGGCCTGGATTTGTTGGTCGAACTATACGAGGCCGGGGCGGTAAAACCGGTCATAGATCGGCGTTTCCCGTTAAACGAAGGCGCTGATGCGCTCCGCTATTTCGGGGCGCAACAGACCCGGGGCAAGATCGTCATCACGATGTGAGGCGACGCCGGCCTAGGTCTCGTTGATGACCTCGACGCCGAGATCCCGGAGAAGCTCCACCCAGCCGGCGACCGTCTCCTTTTCCGGCGGCACGGGGTCGTCTGCGCCGTCCGCCTCGATGCCGAATCGGTCGCGCTTGGCGATGCCCAGGCTGTGATACGGCAGCACTTCCACGCCCAGCAGTCCGGACAGCGGCTTCACCACCTCGGCCACGCCCTCGAAATGCTCCTGTCGGTCGTTCAATCCCGGGATGATCGGCAGGCGCACGAGGATAGATGCGCCGCTGTCGTGCAGCTCTTTCAGATTGGACAGGATTGCGGTATTCGGGACGCCGGTGAACTGGCGGTGCCGGGCATCGTCCGTCTCTTTCACGTCGAACAGGAACAGATCGGTGTACGGCGCAACCCGATCCAGCCGGTCGAAAGCCACATGCCCCGCCGTCTCCACCGCGGTGTGGATCCCCTCCTCTTTCGCTCCGCTCAGCAGCGCCTCTGCAAAATCGACCTGTAGCAGCGGTTCGCCGCCCGAGAGAGTGACTCCACCACCGGACGCTTCGTAAAACGGGCGATCGCGCAATACCTGTTCGAGGACCTCATCGACCGGCGTGTCTTTACCAACGAGCTCCAGCGCTCCGGAGGGACAGACTTTCGCACATGCGCCGGCGACGACGCAGTTTCCCCGGAGAAATACGTGCTTGTCCTGCCAGTCCATCACGTGCGCCCCGCTGGCGCATGCGCGGGAGCATGCGCCGCATGAAATGCACTTGTCCGCGGCAAAGGACAGCAACGGCGCCGGGTTAATCGACTCCGGGTTGTGGCACCAGAGGCAGCGTAGCGGGCATCCCTTCAGGAACACCGTCGTCCTGATCCCCGGCCCATCGTGGATCGAGAACCGCTGGATATCGAAGACACGGCCGGTCGTCTTCAGCGCCCCGGGCCGTGGCCGGACCGCTGTATCGGGATCAGCTGGGACCATGGATCGCGTTCGTCGTCAATCTGCAGCCGAGCGGTATGACGGGCGGTAAACCGGACGACGCCTGCGCGCCAGCCCGGTGGTACGAAATCGTGCCGAAGAGTAGCATACCGCTTGCTGCCGCCCGGGAGAGACGCGCCCTTGTGAAGTGCGCCGTCGCAGGAAACGGGAATCATGCAGACACTCACGCAGCCGACGACGAAGCTCGACGATCTGAATCTGGTACTCGACTCTGGCAGCCGCAGCTACCGCCTGCGGGACATGTACTGGGGCGGAACCCACGAGGCGGCGATCGTCCGTAAAGCGATCGAAGGCAGCGGCGAAGACACGCTGACCGGCCACGCCCGGGATTTCGCGATCCTGCTCGAAGCCAGCGATCCCTTCATCCAGCCAGACGAGTTGATCGTCGGCGCGGCCCTTGCGACCCCCGAGGACGCCGAGAAGATCGACCTCGGTGAGTACGACCCGCACTACCCCCCGGGCTACGCGATGTTGCTGGCCAAAGGACTGACCGGGATTCGGGACGAAGCGCACGCGAAACTCCAGAGCGAGACCAACCCGGCGAGCCAGGACTTCCTTCGCGGCGTGGAGATCGCTTACGAAGCCGCATGCCGGTACATCGAGAAGTGCGGCATGCACGCCGCCGAAATGGCGGCGGTCGAAGCCGATTCGACCCGGGCGGCCGAGCTTGACCTGATAGCTGCAAATTGCACTGAACTGGCAAACGGCGCTCCGACCTCCTTCCACTCGGCTCTCCAGCTCCTGCAGTTCGTCCGCGTGTTCGGCGGGCGCGGTTGCATCGGTCGCTTCGACCAGTGGGCGTACCCGTTCTACCGGCGGGACATCGATGAAGGACGCATCACGCAGGAACGCGCGCAGGAGGTACTTGAGTGCCTCTTCGTTAAGCTCAACCACTTCCCGACGGCGTACCAGGCCGCCAACGATACCCTTCGTAACATCTCCATCGCCGGGCAGACGGTGGACGGCCGTGATTCTTCAAACGAGCTCACATACATGTGCCTCGAGGCGTCCGGGAAACTGATGCTGCCCGAGCCCAAGCTAAACGTGAGGTTCTTCCCGGGTACCCCATCGAGCGTGATGCGGGCCAGCGCCAGCGTGCTGGCAAAGGGCGCAAACACGATCGCCGTGTTTAACGACGACGTCGCGATCCCCTCTCTCGTGATGCTGGGCATCCCGCTTGAAGAGGCCCGGGACTACTGCAACGACGGCTGTTCCGAGCTGATTATGGGCGGCAAGGGCACGATCAAATTCAAGGTCCACGACGCCCTGCCCGTCCTCAACGACCTCGTCATGGAGTCTGAGGGCAAGGGCTTCGAGTCCTTCGACGACGTTATGACGGACTTCAAGGCCCGTTTGACGGCGCTGATGCCGGAAGGTGCGGCCCCGGCGCGACCGATCACCAACCCCTTCTTCGCAGCCGCCATCGAAGACTGCCTCGCGGAGGCATCTCCCGCGGCCGCTCGATACGCCATCAACGGCTCCATCGTGGCCCAGGCCGGGAACGCGGCCGACGGGCTCGCCGCCATCAAGAAGCTCATCTTTGACGACGGCACCCTGACATGGGAACGGTTGCGAGACGCCATGGAGGCCGATTTTGTAGGCTTCGAGTCGCTCCAGTTGAGGCTGAAGAACCGAATCCCCAAGTTCGGCAACGACGACGATTACGTGGACTCGATAATCACCGAGATCGCCGAGTACTTCTGTGATGGCGTACACGAAAGGTCCGACAACGCGGAAGGTCCTGGCGGCAAGTGGGCCCCGGGCTTCATGTCCTTCGGCATCCATCGCAAGAGCGACACAGCGGCCTCGCCCGACGGACGGAGCATGGGCGAGTTGACGGCCAACAGCTTCTCGCCGGCCGTAGGGATGGACAGGAACGGCCCGACGGCGGCGCTGCGATCTGTGTCCAAGGTGGACCTCGTAAAAGCCTCACACGGCTCCGTGCTGGACATCGCCCTGCACTCGGGCATTCTCCAGACAGAGGACGCCTTCGAGAAGTTCGTGGCCCTGCTAACCGTCTTCCTGAAGATGCCGTCAACAGCCACCCTCCAGGTCAACGTTATCGACCGGGAGACCCTGTTAAGGGCACGCGAGAACCCGGAACTGCCGGAGTTCAAGACGCTCATCGTCAGGGTCTGGGGCTTCTCAGCGGTCTTCGTCGATCTGCCAGAAGGACTGCAGGACCACGTACTCGCCCGAACGGAGCACGGGTCGTTTACGGGCTGAGTGACTCTTCGAAAATTCACTCGCTGGGGGGGTACTCGTGTGCCCAATGACGGGAAGCTGCGCGATTCAGGCCAAACGCCAAGTCACAACCGGCGTGCTGGTGTATCCCTTCGGTAAATCGCGATCTTGAAATCAATTTGAGAAATTGGCGTGGCATTGGCGGTTAACGCCGTGCGCAGGAGTCCGGGGGGGATGAACATGTTGGCGCGTAAGATGGTCTTTCTGGGGATGGCCGCGTTTATCGGTCTGGTCGTGGGTTGTTCCGGCGGCGAAATTGATACCGAAACCACTCCTATGTCGACGGAGCCATTGGCCCTTGATCCATCCCCACAGCCGACGCCTCTGACCGACCTGTCAGAACCTACCCTCGAAGTTCCATCTCCAACTCCTCCCGCCGACATAGAGGCGACCGTTGCAGCCAGGGTTTCGGCCACCCAGCAGGCTAAATCCACCAGTACTAGTACCCCCATTCCATCCCCGACGCCGGAACCAACTGCGACGCTAGTCCCGGTCCCAACGGGCGACGAAGAAGTGAAACCGACCATCAACTTTGGCGACTCCCTGTTTGAGTCGCTCTGGATCAACAACGCCATAGCCGAGTTCGTCATCGAAGCCGCTTACGGCAACCCGGTCGAGACGATCCAGATGCCCACGCCCATCATGCAGACGTCGCTCGCCAACGGCGAGATCGACGTCGTGATGGAGTTGTGGCATGAGTCCATCATCGACTGGTATGACAAAGAGATCGCCAACGGCACAATCGCCAATCTCGGCCAGACCTATGAAGGCAGTCCGCAGTTCTTCATCGTGCCGACCTACACCGCCGAAGAGTTCGGCATCGTGACTATCGAGGACATGAAGAAGCCGGAAGTCGTCGCAGCGCTGGCAGACCCGGAGGATCCGGCCAAGGGCGCGTTCAACAACTGCATCGGCGGTTGGCAGTGCGCGGCGATCAACCGAGCCAAGTTCCAGGCGTACGGCCTGGATGAGTTCTACAACATCATCACGCCGGGCAACACCGGCGCGATGGACGCAGGACTTTCCGGCCCGCAGATCGCCAACCAGCACACCTTCGGTTACTACTGGGCCCCGACCTCCCTGTTTGGTCTATACGACTGGACGGTCATCGAAGAACCCGTCTACACCGACACGTGCTGGCACGAGGTAATTATCGGCAGGGACGACGCTAGCTACACGCCAGAAGAGGCCTGCGCATACGAAACCTTCCCCATCGATAAAGGCATCAACACCGGGCTGAACGAAAAGGCGCCGGACGTTGTCGCCATGCTTGAGAAGATGAACGTCGGAGTTGGACCCACCAGCAAGACCGCTGCCTGGGCTCTCACCAACGAAGTAGACGTCTCGGTGGACAAAGTAGCGACCGCCCAGTACTACCTCGAGAACTTCAAAGACATATGGACGCAGTGGATGGACGACGACGCGGTGCAGGACGTCAAGGACGCGCTCGCCGAGCTCTAAGGAGCCGACCGCGTAGCGCAAACTGAGAACCGGAACTGCCGGAGTTCAAGACGCTCATCGTCAGGGTCTGGGGCTTCTCAGCGGTCTTCGTAGATCTGCCGGAGGGACTGCAGGACCACGTACTCGCCCGAACGGAGCACGGGTCGTTTACGGGCTGAGTGACTCTTCGAAAATTCACTCGCTGAGCCTTTCGTGAGCTCGCGCCGTGCGACTCTCGTAAACCCAAGCTGAGGTTCTCGTAACCCACCCTGAGGCCCTCGAAGGGCGGGCTGTCCCACGCGACATCGAATAGCCGGTGAGCGCTTGCGCCCGGTTGGCCGCCTGCATGATCCCCAACCAGATCCTGAATCAAGTTCAGGATGACGTTGGGCCAGGATCACATCGCGGGATCCGTTGTCGTTCCGAAGCCGGCACGCGAGGAATCTCCCGGCTTGCACTTCTGCGCATTCGGTTGGGCCGGATCGGTTGGTCACCAGCCCTGATCGGTGAAATGCCGGGATATCCTTCTCCTTCCCCGGAAGGATCAGGATGACCGCGATGATCTGGCGTGTGGTTGCCGATGGTGGGCGTGGCAAAAGTCGATTGGCGTCGATCCTCTTACTCGTTTTCTGAGGCTATCGAAGGACGAGCGTGGGCGGAGCAAGCCCCACCCCTACATCGTGGTTGCTGGATGCCGGTCCTTCGAGAGCCTCAGGATGCTGCGGAACGGGCCTCAGGACACTGCCGGGGAAGCCTCAGGGCGCTCTGGATTCGCCAACCATCCCACCCAATTTCACCCCACCTGTGCCACGGGCCGTTCTACGAAGTAGAATCTGCGGGCCGCGGCCTGCGTTCTCGCGCTTGTGACGGCCGCATATCCTGAACATCGCCCTCACCACTTACGGAGATTCCCCATGAACGGAACCCAGTTCATCGCCCGCATCCTCAAGACGGAAGGCGTAGAGCAGATGACCTGCTTCCCGAGCAACGCCCTCATCGAAGAGGTCTCAAAAGAAGGCATTCGGCCGGTCATGTTCCGGCACGAGCGCGGCGCCGTGATGGCTGCCGATGGCTACGCACGGTCCGGCGGCGGCGAGGGATTCGGCACGGTCATGATGCAGCACGCCGCCGGGGCGGAAAACTCCATGGGTGGACTCTCCCAGGCGTTCGGCGATAACGTCCCGATGCTCGTCCTCCCGGGCGGTTACCCGCTGGAGCGGCGCAACGTTCGCCCGAACTTCGCGGCCGTTAACAACTACGGCGGCGTCGTCAAGTCGGTCGAGACCATCGACACTCCGACGCAGGTCGGCGACGTGATGCGCCGTGCGTTCCAGGCGCTCCGTAACGGCCGGCGAGGCCCGGTCGTCGTCGAGATGACGCTCGACGTCTGCGCACAGGAGGTGCCTGAAGAGGCGATGAACTACACCTCCCCCACTTCCGCGATGAGCGCCCCGTCCGCGGGCGACATCAAGGACGCCGTCAGGATGCTGCTCGCCGCGAAGATGCCAATGATCTGGTCTGGCGCGGGCGTGCTGTACTCCGGGGCATCCGCCGCCCTCACGGAACTGGCCGAGTTGACCGGAATCCCGGTCTTCACCACGATGGAAGGCAAGTCCGGTTTTGACGAGCGACATCCGCTCTCCCTCGGCGCAGGCTCTGGCGCTACAACCGGCCAGGCGCACAAGTGGATCGTCGAATCCGACGTAATCATTGGCTTTGGCACCAGCTTCACCCTGAACAGCTACTGCCAGCCCGTACCCGCCGGGAAGACCGTCATCCACAACACGACTACCGAAGATGATGTGAACAAAGACACCCCGTCCGATATCGCGCTGATCGGTGATGCACGACTCACGATCGAGGCGATGATCGACGAGATCAAGGGTCAGATCGGCGACAACAACCGCGACACCGGCGTGGCCGCGGAGATCGCAGCGGCGAAGGCGGACTGGATGAAGGAGTGGACGCCGATGCTCACGGTAGACGACGAGCCGCTCAGTCCTTACCGCGTGATTCACGAGATCGAGAACAACATCGACCAGGAGAACAGCATCGTCACCCATGACGCCGGCGGACCCCGTGACGCCATGGTCCCGTTTTTCACGGCGACAACCCCGCACAGCTACATGGGCTGGGGCAAGACGACCCACCTCGGCTTCGGAATCCCGGCGATGATCGGCGCGAAGCTGGCGAACCCGGACAAGTTCTGCCTGAACTACATGGGCGATGGCGCGTTCGGCATGTCCGGCCTGGACGTCGCTACCTCGGCGAAGGCGGGGCTTCCGATAACCACGGTGCTGTTGAACAACGGAGGAATGGCTACCTACCCGGGCGGATTCCCGACCGCTCGCGAGAAGTACGACGTGTCCTACATGGCCGGAAACTACGCGCAGATCGCAGAGGGCATGGGCGCGACCGGCCTAACGGTCACGAAGGTTGCGGAGATGGGCCCGGCGATTCAGAAGGCTCGACAATTGAACGCCGAGGGCAAGACGGTCCTGATCGACGTGCACTCCAACTACGAGGCGAAGAAGTCCCGGTTCTAGGGATTAACGGAGATATTTAACCCGCCCTTCGAGAGCCTCAGGGTGGGTTAAACATCCCTGGACGACCGGCCCACCCTGAGGAGATGGGAGACCCTGAGCGGCAGGCCCACCCTGAGGCTCTCGAAGGGTCGGCCGAGTTTCACAAATGGGTGATCATGAGCGCCAGCGTCGTCGGTGAACGAGATGCAGGCGCTCGGTTTTTCATGGGGAGTGATTCGTGCCTTTCACGAACAACTCGATCGATGGCACAGGGATCCATTACGAGGTCGAAGGCTCCGGCCCGCCGCTGTTGCTGATCCACGGCTTCGGCGGGTCTATCCTCAGTTGGACCGAGACCGAGTACGCCGATGCGCTGGAGGCGGACTACCCTCTGGTGATGTACGAGATGCGCGCTCACGGCGACAGCGGACATCCAGGACGGCCTCGGGATTGATAAAGCGCACGTCCTCGGCTACTCCATGAGTGCGTGGATCGGTTTCGGTCTCCTCAAACACGCCCCCGGGACGCATGCGCTCCTTCATCGCCGGGGCGAATCATCCGTACCCGAGAAGGGACTGCCCCACGGACGATAACTGGATTGAATTGTACGGACAGGGGTTGGAATCCGTGCTTAACACGTTCGAGGAACAGCAGGGGGAGCCAATCCCCGAACCGGCACGCTCACGGTTCCTGGCGCGGGACGCCGAGGCGCTCGTCGCCTCGATGATTCAGTCCACGGACACCATCGGGCTGGAACACGGCTTGAGTTCGGTATCGACTCCTGTGCTGGCGTACGCGGGTACGGAGGACTCGATGTACGAACCGGCCGCCAGGGCCGCTCACGAGATACCGAGCGCCACGTTCATCTCACTGGAAGGCCTGGATCACATGCAGGGCTTCGTACGCACCGACCTGGTGTGGCCCCACGTGACGGAGTTCCTGGCCAGTATCGAATCAAAGGACACACCCGTCTGAATTCATGTGATCCCGTCGTCGGGGCATAATTGTCACGCCCCGGGGTCTTCGACAGCCTCCGGTGTTTCTGGAACCTGGACGAAGCCTTCGACCTCTTCTACGGAGATATCGCCTCCCGGATTATCAGCCACCGACAGATTCCCGGCGACGTTTCTCACGGTAAGGCGCCCGTACCCGGAGCTGCCCACGGTCACGTCACCGCCGATGTTCGAGATGATGGTCGGGCCGTTGCGATTGTCTTCGATCGCGACGTTCCCTGAGATGCCTGACAGGCTCACCTCGCCGTATCCACGAATGACGCCCGCTGCCACATCCCCTGTGACGCCGTTGAGGGTCATCGAGCCTTCGAGACTCTCCACAATCACGCCGCCTTCAATATCGGACGCGCCGATACTGCCGTAACCGACGTTCGCCCGCAGTTCCCCAATACCCGAAACGTATGCAGATCCTTCTTCGTTATCGACCACAACGCCAGAGAAGCCTTCCGGAACGAAGATCTCAAGGTTCATTTCGATACCGTTTCCGATACGGCTACCGGTCCTGGGCATAAAGACCGACACGACGATCCCCTCCCCGCTATGACCGGTATTCAGGACGACCGATTCGGCGTGGAAGGCAGACCCGCGCTCCGCACAGACCTGGCCTTCCACGTGGACGCTGGTCAAGCCGGGTCGGCCCAGAACTGACAGATCCCCACGACCATTTACAACCCGCAAAACAGAGGCGCCCTCCACGTCGATCGCCGCGTTATGGAGCACTGAGTTCAGGCAATCGGGGTCCGTAATGGACCGGTAGATGCCCACTACGGGCGGGGACAGGATCATTAGCATCAGTACCGAGATCATGAATACCAGGACAACCCTGGCCCACACCACGGTCAGCATGCTCAGAATTCGTAGCCAGAACCACCTTTTTTGCTTTTCAAGCTCGTCGTGGTAGTTCATGCAAGGATTGTCTCCCTACCTGCCGGTGGATGGTGGAACAAACAGTCCCAATCGAGCCACCGCTGTAACCGCCGATCGAACTCTCAAGTTGCGCATGCGGTCATTTCAGCTGCGGAATGAAATCTACATGGCGTGTTCGTCGCCCGAGCCATAGATCCGTGCGAATTCAGGACTCCTGCCCCGGTGTGCTGTATTCGCACACATCGGTGACGGTTGCCCGGGAGCTCCCGGCTCCATATTCTTAGGCGATGGCGCTCACTGATCAGGATGTAGGCCGCAACGTTCGGGAGCTTCGTGCAGAACGGAGAATGACGCAGGCCGCCCTCGCGAGCCGTGTGTATATGGCCCGGTCAGCCATCAGCCGACTGGAAAACGGCCAGCGCGCTGTGACCGTTCCCGAACTAGCGTCGATAGCCGCCGCCCTCGGCGTAGACCTCGCGTATCTCGCGGTCCCGGGCGGAACTCCGGCAATAACCGTGACGACGCCCCTGATCAGGGAACTTCCCCTGTCGCCCGGTACCGCACGGCATCGGTCGGCCCGGATCCCGGCGAGACGGTTGAATCTTTCGGCCATGCTTGGTTCAATCTCCCGAAGATGTTTCAGGAAGACCAGGTCGGTCGTCAAAGGCGGACTCATATCTAAAGCGGAGCAAAACTGGGAGCAAATGGTCCGGGCGCGCCAGGAGAGTCTGGGGAGGCTTGACGTCGCAAAATATTCGACCAATATCCGAATTCCCGATGCCCGGCACAGCCCGAGATATGGCGGTTGAGGAGCTCCTCGACCGGGTTGGAGCAAACTTCGCAGGACCATTCCTGGTTCCAGCCCCACGGCAATAGTCGACCTGCCACCAGGGTTGCCATCGCCAGCGTCAGACTCGTCCAGCGACCACGCAGGATGATCCGGAACTCGGTCCTCCGCTTGGTACGAACGCGAATTCCGAATCGCCAGACACCAGACGTAAGGCGAAGTAACCAATGCCGTTCACGACCAACCCGATCGACAGCACCAAGATCCACTACGAGGTCGAAGGCTCTGGCCCGCCACTGTTGCTGGTCCACGGGTTCAGCGGATCGTTGCAGGGGTGGACCGATTACGGGTACGTGGACGCGCTAAAGGACGATTACCGACTGGTGATGTACGACATGCGCGCCCACGGCGACAGCGGGCATCCCCACGGCCTGGATTCCTACACGCCGGAGCTGCATGTGAACGACGCGCTGGCGGTTCTGCATGAACTCCGGATCGATCGCGCCCATTACTTCGGTTACTCATTCGGATCGTGGATCGGATATTCATGCCTCAAGTACGCCCCATCGCACCTCCTGTCCTTCATCGGCGGCGGCAGTGATCCGTATCGCCGAAAAAGCGAGCTTGTAGGCAACATCCTCGAATCACGGAAAGATGGACTGGAGGCGGCTCTGGCCGCTTTCGAAGCGCGGAACGGCCGGATGTCTGACGCCGCCCGCGCCAACTACCTCAAGCAAGATCCAGACGCCCAGATCGCCGCGATCACAGTACGCAGTGATACGCCGGGGCTGAGCGAGGGACTCGGATCAATCACTCAGCCGGTGCTGGCAAATGCCGGGTCTGAGGACGGGAACCACGAGTTCGTCGAAAAGGCCGCCGGGGAGATGCCGACTGCGGAATTCGTGTCTCTGGGAGGACTGGATCATGGTCAGGCCTTGATGCGTAGCGATACCGTCCTCCCACACGTGACAAGGTTTCTGGCCGGTGTCGAGTCGGCAAGAGCGCTGGTCTGAGCACGCCTCCGACGCTCCACGTCCTGAGTTCCGGCGGGCCGGTACCGACCGGCGCCCGGTTTGGCAGCGCTTACGTGTTGGAGACGGGCGACCGGCGTTTTCTCATCGATTGCGGACCGGCGACAACTTACAAGCTGGTCCAGACGGGTATGCAGCCGCTGGACATCGACCATCTGTTCTTCACGCACCACCACTTCGACCACACGTCCGACTTCGCAACATTTCTCCTGACCCGCTGGGATCACAGCATCGGTGAGGAAAACAGGTTGAAGGTTTTTGGTCCCTCCGGGACCGAAGTGCTTACGGACCGGCTGATCGGGGAGTCAGGCGCATTTTCGACCGACTGGAAGGCGCGCGTCGGCCATCACCTGAGTCACACGATGCACGTGTCGCGAGGCGGCTCTTTGCCAAGGCCGGCGCCGAGCGCGGACGTGACCGACGCCACCCCGGGACCGGTGCACAGCGAAGATGGGCTGATCGTGACGGCCGCGCCGGGCGAGCACGTCCAGCCTTTTCTGGACTCGCTCGTGTGGCGGCTCGAAACGCCGGACTGCTCCGTCGTGTTCACGGGCGACACGCAACCATGCGACCGGATCGTCGATCTCGCGCGGGGAGCCGACGCCCTGGTTTCGCTCTGCGGCAACTTTCAGTCAGCGCTACGAGAGCGCGGCATCGAAGAGGGTCAGACCGGTACGCTGGGCGCCGCCGAGATGGCCGCCGAGGCGGGAGTGAAACAGCTCTTCCTGGTGCACGTCGGTCCCGACCTGTCCGCGCGTGAGAACCGTGAGCGCGGGTTGGCCGAGATAGCGAGTGTGTTTGACGGAGAGGTTGTCTTGACGGACGAATTGACCTCGTACGAGATCATGACCGGCATGTCGGACACATCGCCCGCCACCCGGGATCCCGTCACCCACCCCCACATCCACCGGCACTGAGTGGCCTACGTGTGACTTGCCCCCCTCTCCCGGCGGGAGAGGGTTGGGGTGAGGGAGGACAAAGGTCTTCGCTATCAAGGGCGTCTCTTCCCGATGACGTTCTGGTGAAGTTCCCTCGGCTACGCTCGGCATGGGCATATATGCCCGGGATGACAGAGTATCCGGCAGCATATCGCCAGTTCGTACCTGCACCCTCTCCCCTGCGCGACAGAGGGCCGGGAGCCTGCCCTTCCGCTCGCTAGATGAGGGGGCAAAGCCCGCCTTTACGGCTGCCCACAAAGCCCGCGCCTACGGAGCGCTGACCGTAATTTCGTGTATCGCGTGATGCCGATTGTGCGTGTACGGCCGCACCTCTTCAGCCCATCGGCCCGTCTCCGATGCCTTCGACCAGGCATCGCTGCTCGGGATGTCCGGGCTCTCGATCTCGTAAAAAGCGATGTATCCCGGCTCCCCCTCGCCGATCACTCTCTTTCCGCCACCGATGGCCAGCGACGCGGACTGTTTCCTGGATCGAGAAACGGCAAGCACCCCGGGAACTTTGAGCAGCTCGGGCACGTGTTCCGTGTCATAAACCTCGTTGAACAGCGCCTCTTTCTCTGGTTCAACATCCATGCTGACGACGAACACATAACGGGTTTTGAACGGCATTTACGGACTCTTTCTCGGCTCCCGCCACGCGGAACTCGATGGGCCATGTCATCCTGAACTTGATCCAGGATCCGGTTGTACAACGGTTGTAGCGCCCACTGTATATAGATAGCGCCGGATTGGTGGCCAGCGGACGACTCATCCACCGGCCGGAGCGCGACACTTATCCGGAATGGCAGAACGACTTCAGAAAATACTTTCCGCTGCCGGAATCGCATCGCGCCGCAAGTCCGAAGAGTTGATCGCGCAGGGTCGCGTCATGGTCAACGGCGTGCAGGCGAGCGTTGGCGACCGGGCCGAGGTCGGTATCGACATCGTGACCGTGGACGGACGACCCATCGCAGCGCAACGCAAGCGATACCTGCTGCTGAACAAGCCACAGGGCCACGTCACTACGCTGTCCGATCCACAGGGCAGACCGAAGGTCACCGACTTGATCGATGTCCCGGAGCGGCTATTCCCGGTAGGCCGGCTCGATTACGACACGGAAGGCCTGCTGCTGCTCACAAACGACGGGGATTTCACGCAGCGCATCACGCACCCGAGCTTCGAGATCGAGAAGGTCTACGTCGCCCGGGTGGCGACGCCGATCGAACCACGAGCGCTGGATCTGCTGAGGACGGGTGTTCAACTGGAAGACGGCATGTCGGCCCCGGCAAAGGTGCGGATCGTGTACCGGGACCAGAGAACGGTGGAGTTGACGATCCACGAGGGCCGGAATCGCATGATTCGCCGGATGCTGGCGGCGGTGGGACCACCCGTCATAGGCCTGATACGAACGCGCATTGGGCCGCTAGAGCTTGGTGAGCTAAAGACCGGCCAATGGCGCGAGTTGACGGTCGAAGAGGTCTCGGCACTGCAAGACAAGGTCGCTATGCCCGCAAGACCGCCCGTTTCTCGACGGCCCGTCAATCCCGGAAACGACAAGCGACGGCCTTATGCGTCGAGACGAAACGCCTACCGGTAACTGGATACGACGGCTCCGTCGTTACGAAGTGGTCGCAATAATCCCTGGACGGCGTCTTACGCAGTTGGGAATTCGTCGGCCAGGGAAGACGCGAAGTCCAACGACCGCCATCATCACGAGATCCAACACCACCGGGTATCGCTGTGGACCCATCCGGCGTCCTCAAGACGATATTCCAACGTGCAGCCGCCACCGCTCAAATACACGCGGTCGGAAGTCTCACCCACAGCCCAGACGTTGTTGAGCGCAAGGGTCGCGGTCGATTCAGTTACATTCACTTGATCAAAAACCAGGTAGAGGAAATTGACCTGCCCCCTGAAGCGATACCAGGGATTATGTTAGTCCTGCGACCTCTGGGACGGTCGGCATGAATGTCTCT
>JASLLE010000066.1 GCA_030747175.1 Dehalococcoidia bacterium
AAGACATCCGGGATGACTCCCCATCCGAGTCTCCACCCGGTCATCGCGTAGCTCTTGGAAAAGCCGTCAAGGATGATGGTCCGTTCACGCATCCCCGGGATCTGTGTGATGGAGGTGTGCGAACCCTCGAAGTAGAAATCGTGGTAAATCTCGTCGCTGAGAACCAGTAGATCGTTCTCGATCGCCAGCGCGGCGATCCGTTCCAGGTCCGAGTGCGGGATCACACTGCCGCAGGGATTATTGGGCGAGTTGACGACGATTAACTTCGTGCGCTCGTTGATCCTGGACTCCAGATAGTCGATATCCGCCGTGAAACCAGCCTCTTCGTTCAAAGGCAGCGGAACGGGCTTCCCACCGGTGAAATTGATCATCGACTCGTAGATCGGGAACCCCGGATTCGGATAGATCACCTCGTCGCCCTCTTCGACAAGGGCGAGCATGGTGAAAAACATGATCGGCTTGCCGCCGGGCGACAGAACGATGTTGTCCGGGCTGACGTCGTAGCCCTGTCGTTTCGATACGAATTTGGCCACTGCGGCGCGGGCCTCGGGCAAACCCGGAGACGGACCGTAATGCGTAAAGCCGTCGTCGATGGCCTTCTTGCCGGCCTCGCTGATGTGCTTCGGCGTATCGAAATCCGGTTCGCCGATCTCCAGGTGGATGATGGTCCGGCCTTCTGCCTCCAGTGCCCTGGCCTTCGCCAGCGTTTCAAACGCTGTCTCAGTGCCGAGGATACCCATCCGTGAGGCTAGTTTATTCACGCCGGTTAACTCCCTGAAATACATACGCGGACAGCCCTGTTGCCGTCCGCGATGGCTGGTTGAATTTTTGACAGTAGCGAACGAGTTTGAGCGAGCCTCGATGGAGTGTCAACAGTCCAGCGGTGTAAGCACGTTTCAATTGCCTGTGACGCTGAACTGCGCCGCGGCGCTCCAACTCGCGGCTTCGGTGCGATAATTCCGGCGCCACCACCACAAGGGCCGACAGCATCAGGTCATTCCGGGCGAAGCCGAGGAACCTTCACCTGCACCACATCGGCCCGATAAAACAAAGAATCGTTGAACACCCGGTCACACCAACCACAACAACAACCACTCAGAAGGAACCGACCCGTGATCACTGAAAACCGGATGAAGGCCAGAATCCAAGCCGGAGAACCGGCGTTCGGCGTATCGATCACGTTCCCGGCGCCAGAGCTCGCCGAGATGGTGGCGCAGGGCGGTTACGACTGGATCCTGATTGATGCCGAGCACGGCTCGCACACCATTACCGACGTCTACCAGATGGTGCTCGCCTGCGAGCTTCACGGGGTGACCCCTATCGTCCGGCCGCAGGTAAACGACGCCGACGTGATACTCCGCTACATGGACCGTGGCGCGATGGGCGTGCAGGTGCCGCACGTGAACTCGGCGTCAGAAGCAGAGGCCGCGGTAAATGCGGTGCGGTTCCACCCGGAAGGCGAGCGCGGGCTTGGCGGCGGCCGAAAGCTCATGGGCATCAGCGAGCCGGAGTTCCTCAAGCGCTCAAACGAGGAGACGCTCGTGTGCGTGCAGATCGAGCACAAAGAAGGACTCGACAACCTGGACGAGATGCTGGAGGTTCCCGGCGTCGATGTCTTCTTCATCGGCCCATCGGATCTATCACAGTCGCTCGGCTATCCCGGCCAGCGCACACATCCGGTCGTTGCCGAAGCGGTGGACACCGCATTCAAAAAGATCCATGCCGCCGGAAAAGCGTCCGGCACTCCCGGCGGGCCGGAGTTGGCCCGATCCAACGTAGATCGTGGAGTGCTTTATCACTACACCCACATCCCGACCTTCGTATCACACTACAGCGAGTACTTCTTCAGGACGGTGCGCGGCGAGTAGCCCTGCCGGGCGGGTATTTGGGACGAATACGCCGATAGCATGGGGTCATTCCGATCCTTCCCTGGAAGGACGAGGAACATTGACCTCGGCAACAACAACGCTCGCACAACAAACCGTTCTGAGTTCCGTCCAACAGGGGAAGAATCTCACCGCCAACCGTGCATTACGGTCTGATTCAGACAGAACAGCCGTAACCCGACCATCCCAAGAAAGGCCCCCGGTGCTCCACCACTACGACCTGGCAGAAGTCCAGAGCCTGCGACTGGACTGGGTCCGGTTCATGAACGCCGGGGAGGTAACGCGCCTCGGCTCGCTGTTCATGCCGGGGGCGGTCTGGATCCCGGGCAACGAACCGGCGCTCGAAGGTTGGGCCGCAATCTCGAACTGGCTGGAGAACATCTTCAGGTCATACCGGTACCAGATCAGCGTCTCGGACCCGGAGGTCCGGTTCGCCGAAAACTGGGCGGTCGAAAAGGCCCGTTTCACGGCGATACTCGCCCCGTTGGACGGCACCGAATCCAGCACCCACCAAGGCGGCTACATCATCATCTGGCGACGCGGCGTAGACGATCGCTGGGCCATAGACCGCTACATGGATGACAGCGAGTAAGCCGTTCAAAACACCTCGCCCGCCTCTTGCCTCTCGAGTGATCGGGAGGGCAACACCACTACTTGAGTCATCCCGAGCCCGGCGAGGGATCTCGCCCGCAAGAGCGCG
Organism: Dehalococcoidia bacterium; assembly: GCA_030747175.1. Classification (GTDB taxonomy): domain Bacteria; phylum Chloroflexota; class Dehalococcoidia; order Lucifugimonadales; family Lucifugimonadaceae. The sequence continues at coordinate 2,587 of JASLLE010000066.1, forward strand.
CAAGAACGTATGGCCCGTCGACGTCTTCAAACGGCGAGATTCTTTCCTCAGATTGACTTCGCAGAAGCCGTCTATTATTGCTTCTCCCATTCCTGGTACATCCCAACCGGAGCTCACCCCCAGATGACATTCAAAATCGCACTCGTCGGATGCGGTGGAATGGGCCGCAGACACGCCAACGGCTACATCGAACTGCGCAGGTACTTCGACAACGTGTCCCTGGCGGCCGTCTGCGACCTGCACCACGATGTGGCATCAACCGTCGCCGACATCGTCGGCGACGCCACCGGTTTGCGCCCTGACATCTACACCGATTTCGACCGGATGCTGGAACAAGCGGATCTCGATGGTGTGGCCATAGTCACCAGCACGCCGATGCACCACCGCTATGCAATCAAGGCGATGGAAGCGGGCCTTCACGCCATCACGGAAAAGCCCATGGGACTCACGCTGAAGGCCTGCCGCCAGATGCGTGACGCAACAGAATCCACCGGTCGAGTGCTCGCCGTCGCCGAGAACTTCCGGCGTGATCCGATGAATCGGCTGACAAAGGCCTTGATCACGTCCGGGGCCATCGGAACGCCCTACTTCGCCATCGACATGAGCGTCGGCAGCTCGAACGGCGCGGTAATGCACAGCACCGTCTGGCGGGCCAGGAAGGAACAGGCCGGCGGGATGGTCCTGGACGCCGGAGTCCACAACGCAGACCTGCTGCTCTACCTCATGGGCGACGCCGTCTCGGTATTCGCCGAGACCTCCATTTTTGAGAGTGACCGCACCCTGAAGCCGATGAGTGAAGTCGCCCCGGGGCTGGCGGGTATGTACGACCACCGCCGGGAGGATGGCTACTCGACAGGCGACTCCGTGGAACAGACCGCGGTCGACACCTCATTTGCCGTCATCCGCTTCGCCTCGGGCGCAATCGGCCAGTTCTCAATGACCGATACTTCGCACGGCCAGACCGTCGGCGTGTCCACGATATCGGGCAGCGAAGGAACGCTCTACCGACCCCGAAGTCGCTCCGGCCAGTCGTCACGCATCGTCCTCCGAGACGGCTCGGAAATCACCGGCGACGCGCTACTGGACCTTGTCCCGGAATTCAAGCTGGACGATGCAACTTCAACCCTCTGGGACGGCGCTCGTCGCCTCAGTTCCTACGACCTGTCATTCTCGGATATCGACTCAAAGATCCTGGCCTATGAATACCTCGATATGGCCCGAGCCGCGGAATCTGGCGGCCAACCGGAGGTCGGCCCAAAAGAGGGCATGGACGCACTCGCACTGGCATACGGCCTGATGGAGTCAGGCCAATCCGGCCAGCCGGTGTCCCTGGAGGATGTCGCCGAAGGCCGGACCTCCAGCTTCCAGGATGAGATCGACGCCGAGATGGGGATCTAGCTTGCTTGCGAATGGAACGCGCTTTCCTTCTCCTGTCCCGGGCATATATGCCCATCCTGAACATGATTCAGTATCCGAAAACATCGCATCAGCAGTGTCCTGTGAACAGGATCATCCCGCTCGTGGAAAGAAGCGCTTCCTGGACCAGGTTCAGGTTGACATCCGTTACGCGATCAAGCCCTCTCCTGCAGGGAGAGGAGATCGCGTGGCCGGGGGCTAACGGTCATGCGCCATCGCATCCGCGCCGGGGTAATAATCACCCGGGATGACTCGATTCTGCTGGTGCAGAGTGATAGCGATCTCGGCCTGAAGTGGTGGACGCCCGGAGGGCGAGTTGAGGGTGCTGAAACATGGGCGGAGTGCGCCACCCGGGAAACCTTTGAGGAAACAGGTCTGAAGATCGAGATCGGTCGGCTGGCTTACGTGTACGAGATCGTGACCCCGGAGAACGGCACCCACCATTTCCACGTCCTGTACAGAGGGCTGAATCCCACGGGCGACCTGCGCATGGCCGGTCCCGGCGATCCTGGCTACGACGCCCGTCAGACCGGGATTCGGTTCGTGCAGAGAAATGAAATATCCCATTCACAGGCCTGGCCAGCCCCCTTCCGCACCCCGGATTTCTGGGCCAACCACGACGCGGGATTTCCGGCGCCGGTGCACCTCGGGATGGTGGCGCAATGAAGGACTACACGCACCGCGCTCGCGCCGTCGGAATCGTCGTTGATGGTGACCGTATTCTTGCCTCCCGAGTCATCACTCCGTTGCTTGGAACGGACCCGCACTGGCTATGGCCCGGCGGTCGGGTCGAAGGCGCCGAATCGCTCGAAGAATGCGCCGCCCGTGAGGTCCGGGAGGAGACCGGGCTGGAGGTTCGCGCTGACCGCCTCATTTACGTCTACCAGAGCGTGGACGAAGCCAACGACAACCAGAACGCCGAGTTCTTTTTCCTGTGCAGCGTCGTTGGCGGGACTCTCGGGGATTGGACTCCCGACATCGAAGCATCGGAAGACATCCTGGACGCCCGATTCTTCTCACGAGAGCAGCTCGATGGGCAACAGATCTGGCCCATGAGGGTGACAGATCGGATCTGGGACGACCTCGCCGCCGGATTCCCGGAAATAATCGACCTGGGATTCCGACGGCTCGAACGGCGCGAACAGTAGTCCCGTTCTGGGGCCACCCGCCGAGGACCAGAGCAGGGAACGGTCGCGACGATTCGTCGTTGCAAAACGCCCGTCCTTCAGGAGCCTCAGGAAACGGGTTGCAGCCGTGAGAAGCGGCGGGAGCCTTGGGGATCGTGTGCGGCGATGCCGGTCATCCTGAGTCTGAATTCGAAGAGCCCATGCTGGACTTGATTCAGAATCGGACCATGTACCGGCAACCTCTTCGTACAAGCAAGAGCTTGCCCATCGCGGATTGGAGCGGATCCTGAATCAGACTGCGATGATCCGTTGTACCCGGCCCTAAACTCCTTCATCCCGCGATGAATTCGCATCGATCACGATCTTGCTGACGGCGTTTTGCCCGATCCTGTCGTAGTCGTAAACAACGCCCAGTCCCGGCCCCTCCGGGACACTCACGTTGCCGTCTGAATCGACCGCTTCCAGCTGGTCGCCGTCGTAGTCGTTTGCGTACACGGCGAGGTCCGATCCGGGCAGTTTCGGGTGGACCAGTCCCAGCTCGTAAAAGTTCGAGTTGCGGATAGCGGCCATCGCGTGCCTGTGCGCCGGTCCGCCGGTGTGCAGCTCGAGGTCCATCCCCATACCCTCGGCGGCGTGGGCGATCTTCATCAGGCCCGTGATTCCGCCGTCGTACTCGGCGTCGCCGCGGAAAAAATCCGTGGCTTCGGCTATCGCCATGTCCGTGTGCGCCTCGACCAGGTGCACATGCTCACCCTGTAACAGCGGCGTGCTCAAAGCCGCGCGTAGCTGCTTGTGGGCGTAGAGAGAGACGCCGCCGTCCCGCATCGGGTCCTCGTACCAGAAGAACCCGGCGTCATCGCAGGCCTTCCCCACCCGCAACGCGTCGCCGTACGTGTCGAACACGCAACAGGGGTCGCTCATAAGCGCCATCTTCCCGCCGACGCGATCGCCAACCGCTTTGATGGTCGCTATCTCGCGATCGATATTCCCGTCCGCCCACGTATGGAGCTTGAAGCCTTTGTAGCCCATCTCAAGACACTGCTCGGCGAAATCGGCGAACGCCTCGGGCGAGTTCAGTCCGCCGGGCGTTCGGTCGCCGTGGTAGGTGCTGGCGTAGCAGGGAAGCTTTGTCCGGTGCCCGCCGAGAAGCTGGTAGATCGGGGCGTTGTGATACTTGCCGGCAAGATCCCACAGCGTGATGTCGAGCGGACCGATGCCCATGCGATCGTTCTTCCGCAGATGGGTCTTGGCGACGTTGTAGAACTTCTCGCGCTCCAGCGCGTTCGCTCCGATTAACAACGGCGCAACCGCCTGCATCTGCTCGTAAGTCCCCGGCGCGCCCGACATGAACTCTCCGGTCACGCCCAGATCGGTGAAGATCTTGATGCCGAGAAGTCGACGCGTGCGAGCCGATCCCTTTTCGTAAAACGGGCCCACCGCAAAGTTCAGGTCGTCGCCGACATCGTTCCACGGGAACAGGTAGCGGGTAATTTCGATCCTGTCGATGACCGGGTAATCAGGCATCTCGGCGTGCTCCAGCGACTGGAGTCGAGCGGCTCAAGCGACCGCCCCTGCGGTTCGCGCCCGACGACTCAAATCGCAAGATAACCGCGCAGAAACGTCATCGCCAGTCTCACAACGGTTGGTTCTAGCTCACACCTCCATCGTTTGTCTGCATGGCCGAGAGGTCAAGGAAGCCCACCCTGAGGCTCACGACGGCGGGCTTTTGACACGAAAACACCCGTTCGCCCACGATCATCCTTCATCGTCATTCTGAGGAAATTGCAAAGCAAAATCTCGCCGGTGGAGAGTCAGGAGATCCTTCGTCTTGGGACTCAGGATGACGGTACGAGCGTAACGGCGATATCCCGAGATGTTGTGTCTCAAGGATGGATTTGGCGGTATTGCGACCCGGCACACCCGGTCCGGCCACACGACAAAAAGCTCCCCGCCCTACCCTCGCAACCCATGCGCCTCGTAAAAGCTCTCCAGCGCCCCGGCGGTTCGAATGATGTGCGTCTCGATCTCGTCCGGGATCTGCCCTTCGAACTCCTCCGCCATGTGACGGAAATGATCACGGCGCCACCAGAGGTCATACACAACGGACTCCCGGCTGAAGAAGGTCAGCCGGAAACTCTCCCGATTGCCGTTCCACAACTCCTCGCGCTTTAACGCCCGTCTGAACGACCTCTTAAATGTCCGCCAGAGCATAACCCTCCACGGCAGTGCCAGGACAATCACCGTATCGACTCGATCAAAGATCAACTGTCGAGTGATCCGGTAATTGCCATCCACCACCCAGCCCGCTTGAGCCCCGTCGAGCGCGGCCGCCGTCACCGCACGCATGTCGTCGTCGGGCCGCTCTTCCCAGCCTGCCATGTGCCTGAGCGCGTCCAGCTCCACGAACTCCAGGTCGAACCGGGTCGCAAGCGCCCGGGCAAGCGTGGTCTTGCCGCCCTTGCCGAACACAGCGATGCGTTTGCCGGGTGGCCAGGCAATTGAGCGTGAGTCGGGCCGTATTTCATCCATCACTGGACCCATGCAATCCCCCGGGGCATGACGTCAGGTGGTGCCGGACCACAATAATGAAAGGGCCGCCACCCGGGTTCAGGTGACGGCCCTTTGGTATCTGTCTCACCGGGCGTTCAGGATCCCCGATAGCGACCCGGCAGGGCTTACTTGTTCGGCTGCGGCGTTACCCGGAGATAAGACTTCACGGCCTCGTAGCCCTTCGGGAACATCGTATCGGCGTCCTCGTCGGAGATCGCCGGCAGAATCACCACGTCATCGCCATCATGCCAGTCGACCGGGGTGGCTACTTTGTGGCTATCCGTCAGTTGCAGAGAGTCGAGGACCCGGAGGATCTCTTCAAAGCTGCGCCCGTTGACGGCGGGTAGGTAAGCGTCAGGCGTACCTTCTTGGCCGGGTCCACAATGAAGACAGATCGCACGGTGGCCGTGGCGGCGTCTCCCTCGACCATGTCGTACAGCTCTGCGACCTTGCGGTCGTGGTCAGCCAGCAACGGGAAGTTAATCGGAGTTCCCTGGGTCTCTGCGATGTCACCTACCCAGTCGTTATGCGAACCGATGGGGTCCACGCTCAGACCAACCGCCCTGGTGTTGCGCCGGTCGAACTCCGGCTTCAATCGCGCGACCGTGCCAAGCTCCGTCGTGCAGACCGGTGTGAAGTCGGCCGGGTGCGAGAAAAGGATGCCCCAGCCGTCGCCGAGAAAGTCGTGAAAGTTGATCGGTCCCTCTGTTGAGTCCTGGGTGAAATCAGGCGCGGTGTCTCCCAATCGAATCGTCGTCATTTCGTGCTCCTTTTGATAGCCACGCAGTCGTATGACTCCTCCCGTGGCTTCGTCGTGCGTCGTGGGAATCGCGAAAATTATCTGTGCCAGAAACGAACCATGCCTCCCCGGATCGCACCCGATAGTTTCGGCGACACCCTTACCCCCGGTAAACAGCAGTGTACAAATTTAAGTTCGTTTTAGAAACTTTTCGTCGGACGGCCGGGTGCCGGCGGGCCGAACCAGCCACGACAAACGAACGCAGATTGCCGAAATCGTCCTTGACACCCGCACCCGGCGGGCAGTCCAAGAAACGCACAATCGGGACAGGCTGTTCCAACGTGTAGTCGGCAACGCCCGCGCTCGGGCGTAAGATGACGAGTACTGCCGTACCGAAAATCGGGCATAAAATCGCGCTCGACGCCGGACGCCACCTTTCAACCCGCGACATGGAGATCTGAATGTCCCAGCAGGCCGATGGCCCTACCCGACTAGAACGAGACTCGATGGGCGAGCTCCAGGTGCCTGCAGGCGCTTTTTACGGAGGGAACTCCCAGCGAGCCAAGCTCAACTTCCCGATCAGCGATCTGAAGTTCAACCGGTCCTTCATCAAGGCGATGGGGCAGATCAAACAGTCGGCTTCCCGGGTAAATCGGGATCTCGATGCCCTGGAACCAGAACTCGGCGAGGCGATAGACAGCGCCGCGCAGAAGGTGATCGACGGCGAGTACGACGATCAGTTCGTCGTGGACATCTTCCAGACCGGCTCCGGCACCTCCACGAACATGAACACCAACGAGGTGATCTCCAACGTCGCCATCTCGGCGCTCGGCGGAGAGCTCGGTTCAAGAGACCCGGTACACCCTAACGACCACATCAACAAGGGTCAGTCGTCCAACGACGTGATCCCGACTGCGATCCACCTGGCGGCGGCCGGAGCTATCAAGGAACGGTTACTCCCGGCGATGGCGGAGCTCGAGGAAGAGTTGCGAAAGAAATCGGAGGAGTTCTGGCCCATCGTTAAGACCGGCCGGACACACCTGCAGGACGCCACCCCGATCAGGCTCGGACAGGAGTTCTCGGGCTACGTAGGCCAGCTGGAATACGGGCGAGAACGGGCCGGCAAGGCGCTGGCGGAGTTGAATGTGCTGGCCATAGGCGGGACCGCCGTCGGCACCGGGATCGGCATGCACCCGGAGTTTGCCGATCGCATGATCGACCAGCTCAAAGGGATGACCGGGCTGGACCTGAGCGAGACGGCAAATCACTTCCAGTCTCAGAGCTCACTCGACGCCGTGGTCGAGGCCAGCGGATCGATGAAGACCATCGCCGTCAGCCTCATGAAGATCGCCAACGACATCCGCTGGCTCGGCTCCGGCCCGCGCGCCGGGATCGGCGAGATAATCCTCCCGGAGGTACAACCGGGCAGTTCGATCATGCCGGGCAAGGTAAACCCCGTGATCGCGGAATCGGTCACGATGGTGTGCGCACAGGTGATCGGTAACGACGCGACGATCGCCGTCGCCGGCCAGTCCGGCAACTTCGAGATCAACGTCATGATGCCGGTCGCTGCGTACAACCTGTTGCAATCGATCGACCTCCTGGCGGCGTCCTGCGAGAACTTCTCTCGGCAGTGCGTGAGCGGACTCGTGGCCACCGACAAGGGGCCAAGCATGGTGGAGCAGGGGCTGGCGATCTGCACAGCGCTCGCCCCGGTGATCGGATACGACTCGGCGGCGGCCATCGCGCACGAGGCGTCCGAGACCGGAGAGACGATCAAAGAGGTATCGCTACGGGTAACGGATCTCACCGCGGAACAACTGGACGAGATACTCGAACCAAGCGCAATGACCGAGCCTTCTTAAGGCTGCGCCGGTCAACTTGAGCTCCTCCCAGAACGACCAACAGGACGATCCATCGGATAGCGCCCAGAGTTCAGAGGATGTCGGCCCCGATCAAAGGCCGGCTCCTTCCGGCGCCGCTGATTCTGACGCGGTCGAAGCCGCAGGCGCCACGCACGCCGGCAGCGCCCCGTCCCGTGAGCGCGGAATGTTCTTTGGCTGGTGGATCGTCATCGCCTCGGTGTTCTCGAACGGCACCGGCGGGGCGATCCACTGGCAGGGCTTTTCCGTTTTCTTTCTCCCGGTGACCGAGAGCCTGGGACTGAGCCGATTCCAGACCTCGCTGGTGTTCTCCTTCGCACGGTTGGAGAACGGTTTGATGGGGCCGTTCACCGGTTACCTGATCGACCGGTTTGGACCTCGCTGGATGGCGTTCTTCGGGTCTCTGCTGGTCGGTATCGGCTACATCGTCCTGGCGACAACGAACACTTACTACCAGTTTCTGTTCGTCTACATCGCGGTCATCTCCTTTGGCGCGTCGACCAGCTTCATGCAGGCATCGATGGCCGTGCTCAACACCTGGTTTATCAGGCGTCGCGGCCTTGTAATGGCGATCAACGCAGCCGGGATGCGAGGCGGTGCGGCCATCTTCATTCCCGCGCTCGGCTGGCTCCTGGACACCTACTCGTGGCAAAAGGTATCGGTCGGCATCGGACTGATGATGATCTTCTGGGTCGCGCCTTTCGCACTCACCTACAGGAGATCGCCGGAGTCCTACGGCATGCTCCCGGATGGCGATACGCCGGAACTGCGCGAAGCTGCGGAACGCTCCGCCAGACAGGGCGGCGCGGCAAGATCTGACCAGGCATGGAGCGTGAGGGAGGCGCTGCATACATCGGCCTACTGGCTGCTCGCCCTGGCGACCACGCTGCGGCTTGGCGTGACGAGTGCGATCCAGGTTCACGCCATCGCTATCTTCGTGTGGAAAAGCGAAAGCGCCGTGGCGGGCGCCGCCATGCTCGGGGCGGTCTCTGCCATCGCGTTTCCGATCATCCTGATCATGGGGTGGCTATCGGATCGCATGGCCCGCGGCCCGTTGCTCTTCGTCTCCTACGCCATCTCGGCCATCGGTCTTGTGCTACTGAACTTCGTCGAGGGCACGGTCCTCGTGTTCATCGCTTTCGCCATGTTCGCCCCTGCGCAGGCCTCGGCGTCGGTCAACTGGTCGCTCGTAGGAGACCTGTTTGGCCGTCGAAACTTTGCGACCCTCAGGGGTCTGCTCGCGCCGATGTACAACATAGCCACCGTCGTGACGGTAGCCGGGGCCGGGTTCCTTTACGATCGCACCGAGTCCTATACCGTGGTATTAATCATCGGCGGCGCCCTGCTGTTTGGCGCAGCGCTGACGTTTCTTGTACTCAAACCGCCGCAAAAACCTGACAACCTTGTTGCCGAAAGTGATACTGCCGGCGATCTGGCTGTCACATAAAAGGGAGAACAAAATGGGCGCAGAAGCAAAGATCGTGGAACTCAACCTAGACCTGTCACACCCGGCGACGCCCCTCGGCAACTACGTCGAAGCGGTATCGACCGGAAACCTCGTGTACCTGGCGGGACACGGACCACGCGGCGCCGGACCGGACGGAAAGTGGGTCAACGGCAAGCTCGGGGCTGACATGACCGTCGAACAGGGCTACGAGGCCGCACGCCTGACGGGGATCGGCCTGTTAACCACGCTGCGACACGAGATCGGCGACCTGGATCGCGTGACCCGCATCGTGAAAGCGCTCTGCATGGTCAACGCCACGCCGGACTTCGGGCAGCACCCGGCCGTCGCAAACGGCTTCTCTGACCTGATGGTCGAGGTGTTTGAGGAACGGGGCCGACACGCCCGATCCGCCGTCGGCATGCAGTCACTCCCAAATAACATCCCGTTCGAGGCAGAGATGATAGTCGAGGTGGCCCGAGAGTAGCGCCGGAGCCTGTGGCGTACTAAGCTTCGGCCCGCCGCACGTACACGCTGGACGGACGGGGAGGATGACAGTGGACCAAATGGCGATCGAGGAACAATTTGAGGCCTGGAAGAGTGCTGTGAATTCTCAGCTCGCAGATCTGGACGCCAACTATCAAACTTGGGAGGCGATTAATAACCTCAACCTAAATCCCGAGAGGTTCAACACCGCTCCTTACTTCTGGGATTCAGCTCGGCGAACCTACATCGAACGATTGATTCTTGGCCTGTGGTCGGGCGTGGCAGATGGCAAAAAGAAATCAGCGTCGCTTCGTAAGTTATTGGATTTTTGTACTGAACACCAGATTGAACTATTCGAATTCTCCAACGTCCGGAGACGTGTCATCGGCCGGAAACAAGAATCAGACGCCGATGAGATACGTGATTTGGAGAACCTCACCCGCCGCAATTCATTGGACGCGATGGGTTTGGAACAACTGTCTGTGAGCCTTAATGCCGCTCGCAAATCGTTACAAGGATGGAGAAACAAGGTACTTGCGCACCGAGAACTCGCTTATGTGATCGGTAGTCGATCAGTCTCTGACGACTACCCGTTGACCCCTGGAGAGATTCGGAAGGTTATAGACGAAAGTTGGGATGTGCTTCGAACACTGGATGCCGCGTACAGCAACGTTGAATTCATGACCGGCGTTTTCAGTTCGATCCCGTCGGAGATTGAATCCTTGACCCAATAGGGGCAACCAACGCTGCATCAGTACCCGATCAATATTCCTCTCGATTATTCATCAACTCTGGAGCGCCAGATGGCCGGAATAACCATCACCGGTTTCAACCACATCGCCTACCCGATATCGACGCGCCACCACACGCTTCCCATGTACCGCGACATCCTCGGCCTGGCGGTGATCCCGTCCATGGTGGACGGTCCCGCAGTCATCTGGACGCAGATGGAAGACGGCACGATGATCCATCCGATCGAAGCGCCGGAACCGGGCAAATCCGCCGGTTTTCACGTCGCTTTCGGGGTGGAGAGCGTCCCGGACACCATCGCTTCACTTGAGGCGTCCGGGATCACCGTCAACAGCAGCGGCGAGCGGCACGACGGCCAGGAGTTCGCCTTCATCAATGACCCCGACGGCAACCGCCTGGAGTTTGCAAGCGCCAACGACAGAAAGTCGCACAACCGGGTCTGTGACGAATGGGGCGTGACTTCTGAAGGCGGTGGAACTCCGAGCCGTCACCAGAAGGCGGATGCGCCGATACGCCTCCTCTCAGCAGAGCACGCCGGTGTCCCGATCACGGACCGCAAACGGGCCGTCACTTTTTATCGGGACGTCGTGGGGCTTGAAATCATCCCGTCGATGGTGGAGTCGGAAACGATCACCTGGCTCGGCCTCCCGAACGGGTCGATGCTCCACCTGGTTGAGGCCGAGCAAGGCGACGCTCACACCTACCACGGTGGTTTCGTGGTCGAAGACTTTGGCGACGCGGTTACCACTATTCAACAGTTGGACGCCGATAACATCAGGATCGGGGAACGACTCGACGGGCGCAGCGCGCTCCACTTCGACGACCCGGACGGCAACCACGTGGAACTTGTCTCGAACAATCAAACCCGGTCCGGCCACCGCGTCGCAGACGAATGGGGATACACAAGAGACATTTGAGAACTGCCCCGACAGAACATCGAGGTTGTAGCGGCGGACAACGATCCGCCCGGGAGGTGGGCCGTTGCCCACCGCTGCATGCTCCGCCACACCACGCCCGCGAGGTCCCAATGTCCGAGTTCCACGTAAACCGTATTCAGCACTGGATGCTCCCGATCGCCGATCGCGAAAAGGCGCTGCCGTTCTACCGCGACTTCCTGGGGCTGCACCTGGTCCCATCGTTTGAAGATTTTCCGGGTGTCACGATGCTCGAAACCGATGACGGCACGATGATCCACCTGGCCGAGGTAAGCGAACGGACTCCCCCGACCCACGTCGCCTTCGAGGTCAGTGATTTCGACGCCATGCATGAACGCGCACAGGAAATGAAGGCCACGACCCGCGACGCGATCAAACGCCCCGACGGGCGTCCGGCCGTCCAGACCGCAGACCCGGACGGGAACGCGGTTGAGTTCACAACCGGACCGGGGCCCATCACGCTCGACCGCGTGGTGGACGCCAACGGCATCACGTCGGAGCGCCCGGCTGATGGGTCGGAACCGGACCTGAGCGGGGTCGAACCGGAATTCCACATGAACCGGGTCCAGCATGTGATGTTCCCGATATCGACCCGCGAAAAGACCTTGCCTTACTACCGTGATTTCCTGGGCCTCAACCTCGTACCCGCGTTCGAGGATTCACCCACAGTGATTTTCATGGAGACAGAGGACAACACGATGGTCCACCTCAGTGAGCGCGGTCCACGGACTCCCGCCGCACATGTCGCTTTCGAGGTGGACGATTTTGAGGCCATACACAAACGGCTTGTGGAATTGAACTACGAAATTGACGGACCGGACCGGCGCGCCGATGGCCGGCCGGCGCTCAAGATTCGGGATATCGACGGCAACACGATCGAGATCACGACGGGCCCCGGCCCGATATCCATAGCCGACCGCGTAGTGGACGAATGGGGCCACACGTCTGTCCCCGGCGGGTAACCGGGCATAACCGGAAATCAATAGACCGTGCGTGTGTCCGGCGATGCGCCCAAGCGGTTCAATTGAACTGACACCCCGGCCCGGTAATCTGTACAGGTGGATAACCCGTTCCCTCACACCCGCCGATCAGAAGTCTGTCCCCCGATTGAGCAGCTCCAGCCATAACACCCGGCCGGTCCGGTCCTCGGGCGGTTCAGGCGGTCATGGCGGCTTTGGCCGTTCATCCCTCCTGTGGACCCTCTACGTCCCCAGCTTCCTTTTGCAGGTGGGCGTCGGGATGCTCATCCCCGTGCTGCCGAGCTTCATCGAGGAGATGGGAGTCGGGGTCGGACTGATCGGGCTGGGCGTGTCCGGGGTACTCATCGGCACGATGATCTTCGATGTGCCATCCGGTTTGCTGGTAGGCCGTTTCGGCCATAAACAGACGATGCTCTGGGGCACGATCTCCCTCGGCGTACTCGCCCTCGTCACGGCATTCACGACGTCCTTCCCGGCTTTCATGGTGCTGCGATTGTTGGCCGGCACCTCGATGGCGTTATGGTCCATTTCGCGGATGGCGTACGTGTCGGACACCGTCCCCTCAGCGTCCCGCGGCAAAACCCTTGCGACCTTCGGAGGTGTGCAGAGGATCGGGGCTTTCGCCGGGCCGGTCATCGGGGGCGTCATCGGCGCCCAGATCAGCCTGGAAGCTGTGTTCATCGCACAGGCCTTGATGAGTGCAGCGACGGTGCTCATGCTGATCGGATTCACGGAGGAGATCGGAGGCGACAGGGCCGACCAGATCAGGCGACAGGGCCGTTCGCCGGTCCTGAGAACGATCGCCGATAACGGAGCGGGGCTGGCGAGGGGCGGCACTGCGATGGTATCGCTGCAATTCGTCCGCCGCGGCCGTGAACTCGTTCTGCCTTTGTGGGGAACACATCTCGGCCTTGAGGTTGACCAGATCGGCTACGTGATCGGCGCCGCGGCCGCCGTCGATATGGCCATGTTCGCCCCTGTTGGCTACGTGATGGACAGGTACGGCCGCAAATGGATGTCCGTCCCCAGCTTCCTCGTACTCGGTATGGGTATGGCCCTGCTCCCGTTGACCGGAAACATCTGGACTTTCAGCGCCATCGCCGTGCTCACCGGGTTTGGCAACGGCCTCAGCAGCGGGGCCATGATGACCCTCGGGGCAGACCTCGCGCCCCGGCAACGCGCCAGCGAGTTCATCGGCGTCTGGCGATTGATAGGCGACATCGGAGGCGCTTCCGGCCCGATCCTCGTTGGCCAGATGGCCAACGTCGTGACCCTCGGTTGGTCATCGGTATTCATCGCCGCTTTCGGGTTTCTCGGCGCGTCCGGCGTGTATTTCATCGTTCCAGAAACCCTGGGTCGTGACGAAGGGGTGGAAACAGCGGAGCCGCACGGGAGCACGAACGCCTCAACTTCATCCGAGGCCAGCGATCCGGGCAACTGAACCTCTTCAGATAATTCCCGACGCGGACCCTCCCGAATTGCTCCCGGCGCGTTTAGTCTCTACCAGGGCAAGTCAATGCCCGCGCAATCTATGCCGCCCGTAAACCTCCAGGAGAACGTTGATGGCCTACGAATTTATCTCGTACGAAAAGAAGGGCCGCATCGCCTACGTCACGATCGAACGCCCGGAGCGGCTCAACGCGTTGCACCCGCCGGCAAACAAAGAACTGTTCGATGCCTTCACCGACTTCAATGACGATCCCGAAGTGTGGGTTGCGATCATTACGGGTACCGGTGAAAAGGCGTTTAGCGCCGGCAATGACCTGGTCTACACGTCCCAGAACTGGGCCGAGCGAGAGTCGAACGCTATCCGTGCGCCCTTCGGCGGAATCACCTCGCACTTCGAGTGCTGGAAACCTATTATCGCCGCCGTCAACGGTTACGCCCTGGGTGGCGGATTTGAGCTGGCGATGGCCTGCGACATCATCATCATGGCTGACCACGCACAGGTCGGCCTCCCCGAGCCGCGCGTGGGGTTGATCGCCGGAGCCGGTGGAGTACACAAACTCCCCCGCCACATCCCGATCAAGATCGCGATGGGCATGATGCTGACGGCCAAGCGAATCAAGGCCGACGAGGCGTACCGGCTGGGCATCGCCAACGAAGTCGTTCCGCAGGCCGATCTGATGGCGACCGCCGAGAGGTGGGCGAACGAAATCCTGGAGGTCGCGCCACTCTCCGCACGAGCAAGCAAGCAGATGGCGTACCAGGGACTGGCGTCCTCGGTGGAGATCGCATTTGACCGCAAATATTCGGAAGAAGCGAAGTTCCTGGCCTCTGACGACCGGCGAGAAGGACCACTGGCCTTCGCCGAGAAGCGCAAGCCGAACTGGACGGGCAAGTAGGGACGAACCTCCGCAACGCGACCCACCCCCAATCTCCTCCCTGCCAGGTAGGAGGCTCCTGTCGCACCCTCTCCTTGTGACGGGAGAGGGCTGGTTGAGGGTGGTTCCGACCGCCCCCGTTCTAGTTTAGTAGGTGGTTCGGGGGTGGTTACCCGAGCAGGAACCTGGAGACCCCGGCATTCCCGAGTATCGAGAATCCCGAAACGGTCTTCGTATTCACGGTGCTGAACAACACAACAAGTGTCTCTGGATTCCCACCTTCGTGGGAATTGCGGATGCATTGCGGCAGCGTTCAGACATTGCCCCTTCTCCCCCACGCGGGAGAAAAGCCGGGACGAGGGGGAGGCTGAGCCCCGGGATCAGTTCGCAGCGGCAGCCTTGACGCGCGCCTGGACCTGCTTTTTCATCCCGCCAAAGAACTGCTTCATCAGCAACTTCGCCACGCCGCCGAGCAACCGCTGGCCAACGCGCGAAAACAGGCCGGCAACCTCACCCTCTCCCTCCACGACCACCTGCGTTTCGCCCGGTTTGCTTTGCGAAAGCGTGAACGTCGCCGAGCCGTTCACCGCTCCCTTGGCGCCCTTGCCATCCACGACAAGCCGGAACGAAGACGTAGGCTGCTGGTCCGTCACCACGACGCGTCCCGAGTAGTTCCCGCGGATCGC
>JASLLE010000067.1 GCA_030747175.1 Dehalococcoidia bacterium
GGCCTCGCGTGTGGCCCTTGAGTTCATTGGCAACCGCGCCTATCGGCAACCGGGCAAACCAGGGGCTGATTTGCCGTGAGCCCGGCTGATCTCGCCGCTAACCATTTGGGATGGGAAGTGGGACTAATCCGTTCCGATCGAGGCCAGCAGGGGAGCGATGCAGTCACCTGTTTCCCTACACGCGTGCGTGTACCCCCGGCAGCACGGGCAAAACAGCGGCGGAATAGCTGAAGGATGCAGGCAAAAAGCTGAAAGGGTTGGCAAATAGCAGGTAGCGCCAGTGGACAAACGGCTGTAATGACGGCATAATGCTGGATTATGCGGCAATAATGAAGGGCAAACGCCGAATGTGCCTGGGAATCGATGGCTCGATCAGGGAAACACTGGCGAGAAGCCCGGTTTCAACCTGTTTACGATGGATGGACGCAAGCAACGTTCACTAACGGTACTGGCGTAAAGAGGCCCGGTCGACACGGATCGCTTCTCTCCGGGCCTTACAGCGCTTAATAACTGCAAATATCACCGAGAAACGGGTCTGGAATATTGGGAAAATTAAGCCTCTACGAGTACCCGGATGCTTCGCTGAATGACTCGCTAGATATCGGACGCCGTATCGCTCGAGAATTCATGGGTTCGGTTTCCCGGGCCACGCTGGCTAGCGCTCTACAGATGAGCGACCGCGGCGGCGGATTTGGCGCCCGAATCGGCGCCATGCGCATATGGGGTATCGCAGAGGGTCGCGGAACGATTCGACTTACGCGGAACGGTCTGCGCGCTGTGAATCCGCTCACGCCCGAGGAGTCAGCGATGGCGCGTCGTGATCTCGCGACATCGGTTCCTTTGTTTGTGGAGATCGCCGACCGTCTCGACGGCCTGCCGCCCGACAGGGCCCGCCTGGCGCTATTGCTTGAGGACATCACGGGAGCAAACCGCATGGAGATCGAGCGACGGCTGCCGGTAGTTTCCCGTGTCTTTGAAGACGTGCTGCCGTTGCTTCCGACTTCGATGGGTTCGGACAGATCCCGGCGTCCCATGTCCGCAGACGAATCTACGAAATCCGGGGACGGACCGGGTGACTCCGGCCTCGGATTTCTCGATATTCCCGGGCTACTGGACCAGACGACTCCGGCGCCCGGAGAATCGGCAGGGGTGCCGGAGCCCCCGGGGGAACCCCGCATCGAAGTCGTTTTCCCGGGCGGGCGGATCTCCCTTCCGGAATCGGTCGCCAGCCTGGACGTCATCATCCAGGTGCTTCAGGAGCGCAGGGGCAACCTGACCCGCGGGAGCGGCCCGACGTCTTTCTAAACGGCGTCGAGCAGGGTCAAATCTTGGGGAGAGCCTCGTGGGCTCCTCTTCCAATGGCGGTTCACACGTGTTCTTTGACGCGCTCCGCCAGCTTGCGCGTCATGCCGGGAGATGCCGCGAGGTCGTCTATGGACGCTTCACGTATCCCCTTGATCGAACCGAATTGACGGACGAGCTGGCGTTTGCGCTTGGGGCCGATCCCGGGTACGAGGTCAAGCGCTGACTGGCGGGCGCTCTTAGACCTCAAATTACGATGGAACGTGATGGCGAACCGGTGCGCCTCGTCTCTGATGCGCTGGACCAGGAACAGCCCCTGTGAACCTCGGGTGAGGATGAAGGGGTCCGGGGAGTCCGGGATGAAGATTTCTTCTTCCTGTTTTGCTAGGCTGGCCAGGGGAACCCCCTCGACGCCAAGTTCGAGCATCACCTGCAGCACGGAACTGAGCTGACCCTTGCCGCCGTCGATCAACACCAGGTCCGGCACAATCCCAAAAGCGTCGTCCTTCTTTGACGGACTTGCTGAATCTTCTTCGTTTTCATCGCCGTCACTGTTTCGCGCCTCCACCGCCTTCTGCAGCCGGGAGAAACGCCTGCGCAGAACCTCGCGCATCGATGCAAAATCGTCGTTCTTGTCGTGGGACTTGATCTTGAAGCGCCGGTAATCGGATGTCTTCGGCTTGCCGTCCTCGAACACCACCATCGACGCGACGGTGTTTGTGCCCTGGATGTGGGAGATGTCGTAGCACTCCATCCGCTGAGGGAGCCGGGGAAGGCTGAGCTCCTCCTGGAGCTGCTGCATCGCCGCCTCCATTACGTCGGAGTCGGACAGCCATTTCAGTTTGAGCTGTTCCAGCCCTTCGGCCGCGTTTTGCCGGACCATCTCCAGCAGGCGTCGCTTCTCGCCCCGTTTCGGCACCGCAAGATTGACCGGACCGCCCCGGCGGTCTGAGAGCCACGATTCGATTATCCCGGCGTCCTGGATCTCTTCCGGAACAAGGACGCGGCGCGGCACGTGGGACGCTGAATCGTAGAACTGTTTGATGAACTGGGTGAGGATGCCGGACACGTCTTCGTCGCGTGTTCCGGCCATGATGAAATGGTCGCGACCGATCAGATTTCCGCGTCGGACGAAGAACACCTCGACCCACGCCTCATCCCGATCGCTGGCGAGGGCGACAACGTCCAGGTTCTCGCCCGTCATCGAGAGCACCTTCTGGCCCTCGTACACGCGCTCGATAGCCCGCAGTTGATCCCGGAGCGCCCCGGCGCGTTCGAACTCCAGAGCGTCCGAGGCGACCATCATCTCGCTGCCGAGCCCTTTAACTATGCTCCGTGTATCGCCCTCCAGGAACATAACGACCTGGTCGATCACGTGCATGTATTCGTCGCGATCCACGGCTCCGATACAGGGTCCGACGCAGCGTTTGATGTGGAAATCCAGGCACGGCCGGTCATCTGTGCCGGTGATCGCCTTCGTGCAGGAGCGGTACGGAAAGAGCCGCTTGAGCAGGGCGAGGGTCTTGCGGACGCTGCCGGCGCTGGCAAACGGGCCGAAGTAGCGGGCGCCATCGTTCGCCGTCCGGCGGGTGACGTAAACCTGCGGATACGCCTCGTTAACGTCGATCTTGATGTAAGGGTAGGTCTTGTCGTCTTTCAGCCTGATGTTGTAGCGGGGCTTGTGCTGCTTGATCAGGCTGTTTTCGAGGAGCAGGGCTTCCTGCTCCGACTCGGTGACGATGTACTCGAAGTCTGCGATGCGAGCGACGAGGTTGCGCGTTTTGAGATCGTGACCCGCGTTGGTCCCGAAGTATGACCGCAGGCGGTTGCGCAGCGCGGAGGCCTTGCCGACGTAGATGATCTCGCCGGATTCGGCCCGCATGAGGTAGACGCCCGGCGAAAGCGGGACGGCGGAAAGGCGGCTGGAAAAGCGGCGTTTGCGGGCCGCTGGTTTTGGGTCGGCGGTCGATGGCATTGGGTCTAGCGTAGCCGAATCGTCAGATTGCCGGGTTTCCGCCGGGATTATTCGAGCCACCCGAAAGGGAGCCAGGAGGTCCCGAACCTTCGGGGATTAGCCCAGTACGACGGTGAGGACGCCCAGGACAACTACCGTGCCGGCGACCATTATCCCGAGCTTCTTCAGCTCTTTCGGAAGGTTCTGCGTGAACACGGCGGCGCGGTTGCGTGCCCCGGCGCCGCGGCGTGCGCGTGCGGCCCGTCGCCGTTCGGCGCGCCTGCCGCGTGGGGAGCCAGCCGGAGCGGCCGTGGCATCGGCGACAGCCTCATCGTCTCCGGTCTCATCCAGGTCGTCGTCGTCGAGGAGAAGATCGTCGTCTTCCGGCTCTTTGTCCTCCGGGACGGGGCCCATAAACACGTTGGGTTGGCGTTCACGACGGCCGCGGAGCTGGTTTTGTCTCCGGGAAGTACGGCGATTATTACGACGGGGCATTGGTGATGTGTTGACTCGAGAATTAACCGGGGTTGGTGGCCGGAAAGGGGCAGGACGTTCAGCGAAGCGCCCGTCCCGTGAGCGCTCCCGAGGCATCGATGATCCGGGCTGCTGCCCACTCGTCGCTGACCTCGGAAAGATTCCACATCACATGATACAGGAAGGGGTCCAGGGGATCCGTGCCGAAAGCACGTTCAAAATAGCGGGCCTGAGCGACATCAGACTGGTATACGTAACCCTCAGCCATCTCAACATTTTCGAACTGGTACCGGCTCAGAATCCGGCGGGCGCGGTCTTCCTCGTTGGCGACCAGGCCTACCCTCAACACATACGGGCGGTCCCGCAGTATCGCAACCGCTCCGCGGCTGACGATGACGGCGTTGCCCGCTTCGGCCACGTCGCGTATCACCTCGGCCGTTGTGGCGATGAAGTGCTGTTCGTCGAGTTCCTGTCCGGAGGTGACCGGCGAGTCGTTCATTTCGGCGTAAGGGCGAGCGATCAAGGTATCTACCCCGGGTCCAAAGTAGGGATCTCCGGCGGCTCCGCCGACGGATGAGCGCTCAAGCATGCGCTGGACCAGGCTGATTATGCGTTCGCCCCGACCTGGCGTGCGGAGGGTCGAGTCCTGTACCGCCTCGACCGTCGCTCCTACCCGGCGTGCAATCTCGGCCAGCAGCAATCGGTCCACGAAATCCAGGTCCAGCTCGCGCGCGACCGCCCGTGCGACGTCAACTACGCCCGAACCTGCTTGCCCTTCGATTGCGATTACGGTCAAATGCCGGTCCTCTGATCCTGGCGGGAGGATCGAATCCAGAACCACCCCTCTGGCGGTCCCGTTACCGCCGGGGACGGCAGTCTATCGCAGTCAAACGACAGATTCGCAATCCTGGTTACTATCGTTCACGGCCGGGACCTAGGCCCGGGGAAATGCCCGGTCGTATTCTTCCCTCACGTGTTCGGATGTCAGATGTGTGTATATCTGGGTCGTCGCAATGCTGGCGTGGCCGAGCATCTCCTGCACATGTCGAAGCGACGCCCCGCCGCGCAACATGTGGGTGGCGAATGAGTGTCGCAGCGTATGCGGCGTGATGTCCTCCGGGATACCGGCGGCGCGTGCTATTCGCTTCAAACGCAGCCAGAACCCCTGGCGGGTCAAACGGCGGCCATTCCTGTTCAAGAACAGGGCCTGTGCGTTGGACTGGCGCTCGTATACCGGGCGCACGGTGTCCAGATACGTGTTCACGGATTCGAGCGCTTGAGCGTGCACCGGCACGACGCGCTCTTTGGAACCCTTGCCGACGCAGCGGATCGACCCGGCCTCGAGATCGACATCCCGTATGTCCAGCCCGACCAGCTCGCTGACACGCAGACCCGCGGCGTACAGGACTTCGAGCATCGCCGCATCCCGAATGCCCTCGGGCGTCTCATCCTCGTAGATCGCCGCCATCATGAGATCGATCTGCTCGATGGAGAGCGCCTTCGGGAGCGTGCGTCCAGAACGAGGGGAGCGCAGAGCCTCGGTGGGATTGTCCTCCACGAGCCCCTCCTCCCGGAGGAAGCGGAACATCGATTTCAACGCTGCGATCTTTCGCGCCCGTGTGCTGCGGGCATATCCCCGTTCGTCAAGGTCATCGACGAATGCCGATATGTCTGACGCGCCCACGTCAGCCCAACGGCGCGGACCGCCACCGTCCTCAAGAAACTCGATCAGCCCTGTGAGATCGTTGAAGTAGGCGTCGAGCGTATTCGATGACAGTCCTCGCTCGACAGCGAGGTAGTTCAGGAACGAGTCGATATGTTCACGCACGAAGTTGACGTTAACACCCTGCACGACCGGCGCGCCCGTACGGGAATTGCCCCGAAACCGGGAATCAAAACGTCACAAGAGAGCGATTGACCCTCCGGCGGGGCGTACCTAGACTCGATCCGGCTTTGATTTTTTCGCGTCCAAACCGTTGGATAACCGACGGGCGACGGTGACAGATCCGCTTTACACCATTACTTCCCGCGATTTTCCAGCCACAGAAAGTACCGATGCTTCCTCTCCTAGAGATAGAAATTCCGTTCGACCCGAACATCATCGACACCGGCGGATTTGTGCTCGCGTGGCACGGCCTCCTGAGTTTCGTCGGGGTCGCCACCGCCGTGTGGTTGGTAGCTCGCTGGGCGCGCCAGGAGCGGCTCGATCCGGACATGGTTTACAACACCGCCATCTGGGCCATTCTCGGCGGCATCGTCGGGGCACGAATTGTGCACGTGGCTGACAACTGGGGCAGCGTGTATGGATTCGACGATCCGATCGATTTGATCGCCGTGTGGAGCGGTGGCATCGGTCTCTGGGGGGCCATTCTTGGCGGCTGGATCGCCGGGATGATCTACGCACGTATCTCGAAATACCCGGTCGGCAGGTTGATGGACCTGACGGCCCCGGCCCTTCTCGTGGCTCAATCCATCGGCAGAGTCGGCGACATCATGAACGGTGAGCACTGGAGCAAGAACACGGATCTGTTCTTTGGCTGGGTGTTCACGCACGCCAGTAGCCCGGGCGCCCGGCCGCCGAGCCGGCTGGCGGAGGAGTTTGATCCGACGTCAGGCAGTCATCCCACGGTGGTGTACGAGATCATCTGGAATATGCTCGTGCTCGCTGGCATCTGGCGATTCCGCAAGAAGTTCCGGCCGGATGGATCGCTCTGGATGATTTACCTCGGCCTGTACGGCTTTGGACGTTTCTGGATCCAGTTCCTGCGGTTGGATGAAGAGAAGTTCTGGAACCTGCAGGAGGCGCACCTGATTGCGCTCGGCGTCATGGCGGTTTCGGTGACATTCGTGATCTTGAAGGTCAGACTGAGGGGACCGGACGACGATCCGGACGAACCGACTTCGGAAGAGCGGGTGTCGCGCGGCAGGTTGCGGCGGGCCAGGCAGCGGGCTCAGGAGTAGACGGCCGAAGCCCGCACGTCCAGCAAGTGCAACTCCTGCCGGGTGCGACCGCGCCACGTGTTGGTCCGCAGCGAGTAGATCGCGTCTACGGTCCCACCGCCCAGAGGTGCGTTTCCCAGGCCGAACCCGACCGCGTCCCAGCTTTCCCCCTCGTCGCTGAGCGCCATGCGCAGATGCCGGCCGCCGGCGCCCATGGTTCGAACCTGGACCGGGTTCAGGTTGCGAGTGACGAACACCGGGGCCGGGTTTTCCTCGCCGTACGGGCCGAGAGCCTTAACAAAATCCCATGTCGGTCGGCCAAGCTCGGAGAATCCAATCTCGGCGTCGGCCTGGAGCGCTGGCGTGTCGCCCGGATCAACCCCAACCGCGGCGACCGAAGCCTGAATAGCGTCCAGAACCTCGTCCAACCTGTCGTTGGCGACCGTGAATCCGGCCGCCCGGGCGTGTCCTCCCCATTGCTCGAATCGATCGGACACAGCAGCAAATGCGGCGTGTATGTCGACAGACTCCGGGCTTCGCGCCGAAGCGCGTGCGTGCGTCTTGCCCAGGGTGATGGCGATGGCGGGACGGCCGTATTCGCCGCTGAGCCGGCCGGCCAGGGGGCCGAGGATTCCGGTCCTGAATTCGGTGGACTTGACGACGAGCGCGGCTGGCATCACCCCTTCGCCGAGTTCGATCCTGGCCGCGTCCCATGCATCCTGGCTCAGGCGACGTCGTTCTGTGTTTACCTCGTCGACCTGCCGAGCCAGCGCCAGTGCTTCGGCGTGGTCGTTCGCGGTCAGCAGGTTCAGGCTCGGGCCGGCCTCGCCCAGCCTGCCCGGCGCGTTCAGTCGCGGGATCACGTTGAAAGACAGGACCTCCGTGTCGAGGTCGCCGCCATTTGGATGCGCCTTTTCCAGCAGTGCAGATAGACCGGCGTGGTTCGTTGTTCCCAACTGTCGGAGACCTTCGGAGACGATGACGCGATTCTCGCCCTTGAGCGGACCGACGTCGGCGACGGTTCCCAGCGCCGCGAGCGCTATGACATGGCCGGGCCAGTTGAGGCCGGACCGCGTGTACATGGCCTGTGCGAGCTTGAAAGCCACGCCGGCGCCGGTCAGCCCATCACCCACGCCATCGGCGCTCAGGTGGGGATTGACGAGCGCCAGGGGGCGTTTCACCCCGGGCTCTACGATGTGGTGGTCCGTCACGATCACGTCGACGCCGAGAGAACCGGCAAACGAAACCTCATCTTCGTCGTTGGAGCCCGTGTCGACCGTGATTACGAGAGATACCCCATCCGCGGCGAGGCGGCTCAGGGCGTCCTTGTCCAGGCCGTGTCCCGAGCCGTCCCGTCCCGGTATGTGGGCCACCGCCGTGCCCCCCAGGTCACGGATGGCGTGTAGCAGTAGCGCCGTGGCCGTGAGTCCGTCGACATCGAAATCGCCGAAGACGGCGATCTTTTCCCTGTTGCCGATAGCCCTGAACACGCGATCCACGGCGGCCTCCATGTCTGGAAGCTCAAACGGGTCGCTGAGCTGGGTCAGATCCGGATTCAGGAAAGTCCGTGCTTCATCGGAGTTGCGAAGGCCGCGGTTGTGGAGCAGGCGCGCGCCCAGGCCGCCGGCGCCCGAGGCGGCGCCCATGAGCCGGGACAGCGCTTCCGGATCAGGTTCGGGGACGATCGTCCAGCGACGACCGGTCAACGGGCCGTTCGCCCGTGAAACAGACCGGTTAACTGGAGCAGGGGAGGGCGAATCGGACCAAAATGCGTGCCGATATGCGTGAAGGAGTTGATGCGCCTAGTCCTCGAACGCCTTGAATACGAGGCTGGCGTTGTGACCGCCGAAGCCGAGTGAGTTGGACATGGTCGTACGGACCACGCCGCGCTTGACCGTGTGCGGCGTGTAGTCCAGGTCACAGTCCGGGTCCGGGGTGTTGAGGTTGATGGTGGGCGGGATAGCGGACTGGGCGATCGCCAGTACCGAGACCGCCGCTTCGACCCCGCCGGCCGCGCCGAGCAAGTGTCCGGTCATAGATTTGGTGGAGCTGACCGGGATCTTCTTCATTGCACCGCCGAACGCCCCTTTCATCGCCTCGGTTTCGGTTCGGTCGTTTAACGGCGTGGAGGTGCCGTGAGCGTTTATGTAGTCGAGCTCGTCGGGCGTCATGCTGGCCTGTTTCATGGCGATATTCATCGCCCGGGTCGCGCCCTCACCGCCGGGCCCGGGCTGGGTCACGTGGAAGGCGTCAGATGTCGCGCCGTAACCGGCTAGCTCGGCCAGCGGTTCCGCGCCGCGTGCCATGGCGTGTTCGATCGATTCCAGCACGAGCACGCCAGCGCCCTCGCCGAGCACGAAGCCGTCACGGTCGGCGTCGAAGGGTCTGGAGGCGCCCTGGGGATCGTCGTTGTTCTTGGACAGCGCCATGCAGGCGTTGAATCCGGCGACGGCGATGGGGCAGATCCCAGCCTCGGTCCCCCCGGCGATGGCCACGTCGGCATCGCCGCGTTCGATCATCGCCTTTGCTTCGCCTATCGAGTCCGCGCCGGTGGCGCAGGCGGAGACGGTCGCGAAGTTGGGACCCTTGGCCCCGATCAGCATCGAGACCTGGCCGCCCGCGAGGTCGGTCAGCATCATCGGGATCAGGAAGGGATTGACCCGGGTCGGGCCTTTGTCACGAAGGACGTCGAACTGCTCCGAGAGCGTGAGGATGCCGCCGACGCCGCTGCCGATCAGGACGGCGACGCGTGTTGCGTCTTCCTTTTCCATATCCAGGCCAGCCTGGTCCATGGCTTCAAGGCCGGCCACGCAAGCGAACTGGGCAAACCTGTCAAGACGACGGGATGCCTTGCGCTCAAGTCGCTCAAGGGGATCAAACTCGGGGATCTCGCCCGCGATTCGGCTTTCGAACCCCTCCGCGTCAAACGACTGGATATTGTCGATGCCTGACTTCCCGTCGACGAGGTTATTCCAGGTCGTCGAGCGATTCACGCCAACGGGGGTGATCAGGCCTACGCCCGTAACCACGACACGTTCGGTCATTCGGTGATGCCTTCCTTACGTCAGGCGGCGTTCTTCCCCGGGTTATCCTGCCGGTGTATGACCGGATACCGGGCGCTCGCCAGACATCTGAATAGTCTTGAGGGGGAGTACTGTTCACAGTCGCCGGGACAAAAGCCACCCGGCGTATCGCAGAATTATAGAGCCAGCCTGAAAAGGGCCGAGCGATTCCGGGCTGTGGGCAAGCCGGCATACGCCCCCGGACACTACGGGGAGCGAGAGCGATCCCTTGCGTGCCAGCTACGGAGGCGGCCTGATAGTGAACTTCCTCGAATGTCCTCAACAGATCCCAGGATTGCCCCGATCCGCCGAAATGAACCGCTGAATCCCCGGATTTCCCAATGACTCCCGAAAATCCTCCGCCTGCGCTCAATTCTGCCCAGGACATGCCGGTGGATGCGCCGCGGGTGCTGATCGAGACCCACGGCTGCAAGCTGAACATGGCGGACAGCCAGCGGATGGCCCGAGAGTTCGTGTCGGCCGGGTACGCCATCGCAAGGGACGGCGAAACGCCGGACGTTTTCGTGCTGGATAGTTGCACCGTTACGCACGTCGCAGACCGGAAGGCGCGGCAGGCTCTATCAAGGGCGCGCCGCACCTTCCCGGGGGCTCTGATCGTAGCCACCGGGTGCCTGGCGCAACGGGATGCCGGTGGGGTCGATGCGCTGGACGCCGTCGATCTGGTCGTGACGAATGAGGGTAAGCGTGAACTCACGCGCACCGTGACGGCACGGCTCGACATTTCTCTGGCGCCACCTGCTGATGAGGCTCTCCCGGCCGGGCCAGGGGCGTTGCTCGGGCGTTCAAGGGTCTCGCTGAAGATTCAGGAGGGCTGCGATCAGGTCTGCGCGTTCTGCATCGTTCCCAGCGTTCGGGGACGTGAGCGGAGCGTGCCGGCCGAGACTCTGGTGCGACAGGTGGCGCGCCTTGCCGACGAGGGCGCGCGGGAGGTGGTTCTGACGGGCACGCAGCTGGGGAGTTACGGGTTCGATCTCCCGGGCGCCAGCCTGGCGGCGATGCTGCGCCGCCTGCTGAACGAGACGGGAATCGAAAGGCTGCGGGTGTCCTCGTTACAGCCCGGGGAGATGACGAAGGAGTTGCTGCGGGTCTGGTCTGAGGAGGGCGAGGGCCGATTGTGCCCGCACTTTCACATGGCGTTGCAGTCCGGCAGCGACGCCGTACTCGTGAGGATGCGGCGGCGCTATACGGCGCATGATTTTGCCGCCGCCGCGGATGGAGTGCGGTCGGCTTTGCCGGAGGCCGCGATTACGGGCGACGTTATAGCAGGGTTCCCGGGCGAGACCGAGGACGATCATCGTTCGACCCTGGACGTGATTGAGCGCGTCGGTTTCGCCGATTTGCACGTGTTTCCGTACTCGGAGCGTCCCGGAACAAGCGCCGCGCATTTCGATGACCATGTCGATCCGGCGGTCCGGTCCCGCCGGGCTGCCGAGATACGCGGGTTGGCGGAACGGTTGTCGGAAAACTTCCGCCGAAAGGTGATCGGGACCGTTCGCCCCGTGCTGTGGGAAAGCGATGCGCCGGCTACGGGGCTGACCGACACCTACCTGCGCGTCTGGAGGGTCAGCTCGGATGGGACCGACGGGATTCCGGGGAGTCTTGAGAACGTGTTCGAGCAGGTGCGCCTGATCAGGCTTGACGGAGACGTCCTGGCAGGGGAGCCGGTGTAGAAGCCTGCGTCGGGTCGGGGTCGCTCCAGAAACGGCGCCAGACGCGAAACAGCCGCCCGGCGGAGGGCGGCTGTTTCAAGCCCGGTGGGTGAAGGACGTGGTTTAAACGGTCGGTACGGGCCTGAGAGTGAGCTGGTCACGCCTACGCTCAAGGTATGCCGCCACATGGCTGTAGCCGTGCGAGAACACCATGAGCCAGCCTTCCCGCTCTATGCGATCCAGGAAGCGACGCTTTTGTTCCAGCGTGGCATCGGGGCGACGGTCGTACGCCGTGATGTAAGGCAGGTTTACGTGCGAGGGGGTCGGAACAAGGTCGCCCAGGTAAGCGATCTTTTCAGACCCGAGGTCGATCAGCACAGACTGGTGTCCGTCTGCCGGCCCGTCGGTCACGACGGTTCGGATGCCCGGCGCGATCTCCGTGTCGCCGTCCAGGATCTGGAGCTTGTCGATACCCTCGATGAGTTCGAAATCTTCCTCGGCGGTGTACCCGGTCGAAACGATCGTGCGCTCGTTCGGGGTCTTGAGCCGCTCGAAGGCCGAACGCTGCACCATGATGGTGGCGTTCGGGAAAGTAGGAATCACGTTGCCCTGGCGATCGAGCCGGGTGATGCCTCCTGCATGCTCAAAGTGCAGGCAGGTGAGCACGACCGTGTCGATGTCCCGGACGGTGAGGCCGTTCGCGCGCAGGTTGCGGAGAAGCTTGGACGAGCTGAGCCCGTACAGTTCCTTGTTGCGCTCGGGGTGGCGTGCGCCCACGCCGGTGTCGATGAGGATGTTTCGCTCTGGAGTCTGGATGAGGAGACAGTTCAGACCCAGGCGGACCCGGTTTTTCCGGTCCGGCTTTGCGTCTCTTTCCCATACCACCTTCGGCACCTGGCCGAAGACCAGGCCTCCGTCAAGAAGGTAGGAACCGTCGCTGATGACTCGCACCTGAATATTGCCTAGCTGCATGATGCCCCCCTGGCTCTTAGCAACCTGTTGCGGCTCGCCTCCCGCATGACCCGGGATCGACCCCCCGGTCGACCCTTGCCGGGCTCGGCCCGTCGCCCGCCCGTCACGGATTCCCGGCCGGGTTGGCAGGGAAATCCGGTGGAAGCCGTTGACGTGACTGGCACATTACTGACGACCATTTTGAGTTACAAGATTACTTTAGTACTCAAACAAGTTCTAAACAATTATTGAACAAAGTGCAAGTAGTCCGGAAATCGTCACGCGCGAAATAGCTTTGAATTCGGAAGGCGCACGTTCTGGTTACATCCCCGCCGTACGCCCGGCTCTATCGCGCCTACAATGACGCCGCCTCGCGCCCGCGCCCGACACGTCCGCGACGCCGGGACACATCCGACCTCAGCAGCAAAGGAAGCCCAATGGAACTCTCCGTCGTGACGGGAGACATCACCGCCCAGGCCGTGCAGGCCATCGTCGTCAACCTGTTTGAAGGCGTTGAATCGCCGGGCGGGGGCACCGGGGCCGTGGATTCAGTTCTGGGTGGCGCTATCAGCAGTTTGATCGCCGCCGGTGAGATCAAGGGGACGCGCGGCGAGATCACGGTGATCCACACCATCGGAGACGCCTATTCCGGGTTCGTCCCGGACCGGGTGATTGTGGCCGGACTTGGCAAAGCAGAGAACCTGGATCTGGACGGCGTGCGCTCCGTAAGCGCCATCGTCGCACGGCGGCTCAGACGGCTTAACGTGGAAAATGCGGCGACTATCGTCCACGGCGCGGGCATCGGGGGGCTGGACCCGGAGGCGTGCGCCGAGGCGCTGGGGGAGGGGGCCATCCTGGGGCTTTACCGGTTCGACAAGTACCGGACGTCAAGCAAGCCGAAATTTGACGAGACCCGGCCGGCCACCCTGACGCTCGTGGAAAATGACGCATCGAAAGTCCCGGCGCTTGAGGCCGGGGTGGCCCGGGGGCAGGTGTTTGCCGGGGCGTCCATAGCGGCCCGGGACATGGTCAGCGAGCCCGCCAACGTGCTTCACCCGACAAAACTCGCCGAGATAGCGACCGATATCGCGTCCGCGGGCGGCATGGCGATCAAGGTGCTGGAGCGTTCTGACTGCGAGGCGCTTGAGATGGGCGCTTACGTGGGTGTCTCGCTCGGCAGCCATCAGCCGCCGAAGTTCATCCACATGACTTACGACGGGGACCCCGCCAACCCGGACAACAACCTGTGGATCATCGGCAAGGGCATCACCTTTGACTCCGGCGGGATCTCTTTGAAGGGCGGGGCGGGCATGGGCGCCATGAAGGGCGATATGTCCGGCGGAGCCGCGGCGATCGCCTCAATGCAGGCCATCGCGACGCTCAAGCCCGTCCTGAATGTCCACATGGTGTGTGCTGCGACGGAGAACATGCCGGGCGGCGGGGCGCAACGGCCCGGCGATGTCGTGATCGCGATGGGTGGCAAGAGTATCGAGGTCGATAACACGGACGCCGAGGGCAGGCTGACGCTCGCTGACGCCATAGGGTTCGCAAGAACAAAGGGAGCGGCCAGGATCGTCGACATCGCCACATTGACCGGCGCGATGGTCGTGGCGCTGGGGATGGGTCACTCCGGAGCGTTCAGCAACGATGACGAACTCGTGGAGCAGGTAATCGCGGCCGGGGACACGAGGGGGGAACCGATCTGGCGCATGCCGCTGGACCCGATTACGAAGAAGCAGAACAGGTCGGACATCGCCGATCTAAAGAACTCGGGTGGTCGTGGCGCGGGGTCTATTACGGCCGCGCACTTCATCGGAGAGTTTGCCGGTGATACACCCTGGGTGCACCTCGACATCGCTGCTACCAACATGGGCCGGTCGGTGCACGACTGGGAACCCAACGGAGCGACCGGGGTTCCGACACGAGCTTTGATTCAACTGGCCCTGGATCTCGGTACATAGCCCCGGATTCCTGAAACTGGCCCGAAACCTGCCCGCAAAGCTGCCGTCACTACGATGCATGAGGAGATAGCGAAAATGGCCGAGAGGTCTATGAAACCCGTCCACGTGGATGATGCAACCCTTGAGGAGTTCAAGAAACTGCCGGTCGCCACGATCTGGGGCACGGTGCAGAGCACCCTCGGCATCCCGTTTCCGTTCATGGAAGGCGTCAACCTGATATTCGCCCCCGGCGGGAAGCGGCTTGCGGCCCGCGCTCGGACCCTGCGCTTTCACCCCATGCGGCCCGACCTGATCGCCGAGGTCCGGGACAACGAAAACTCGCCCGAATACCGGGCGATGGCGCGTTGCGGACCCGGCGACGTGCTTGTGGCGGACCAGCAGGGGGTTCGGTACGCGGGGATCGCGGGGGACGTGAAGCTGCTACAGCTCAAGATGAATAACGCAGAGGGTCTCGTCACGGACGGCGCTATCAGGGACATGAGCGTCCTGCGGGACGAGAACTACGACCTGATCGTCTACGCGCAGGGCCGCACGCCGTACGGCCAGCAGCCCTGGGGCGAGCCAGCCGAGGAGAACATCGACATCCAGTGCGGCGGCGCGCTCGTGCGGCCGGGCGACGTTATCGTCGGCGACGAAGACGGCGTGGTTGTCGTGCCTTCATGGTTCGCCGCGGAGTGCCTTGAGATAACGAAAGAGCACGAAGACGCGGAGGTCTGGGTGAAGGAAAAGACCGTGGCGGAGAACGGGATCCCGGGCAAGTACTACGGCTCAAATCTAATGGAGAACTACCGCAATCGAGACAAGTAGTACTGCCCCGGGTTCTCACGGGCGATTAAGTTCAGATCACTCGTAGGTTTGGGCAATACATAACGCTAAACAAGCTAACGATCCTGAGAGGAGAAGGACACATGGCAGATCGGTCATTCGCACCAGTGGACGTCCCGGATAGCGTCCTGGACCGGTTCAGAAAACTCCCCGTGGCGACCATCTGGAGTCACGTCGTGAGGGATGCAGGCGTCGCCCTTCCGTTCATCGAGGGTTTGACCCTTTACACCCCCGGCTTGCCCCGGCTTGCCGCCCGTGCCCGCACGCTCAGGTTCCTTCCGCCACGCCCGGACCTGCTATCTGAAGTTGCTTCCGGAGAGCACGCGCCCGAGTACGTGGCGATGGCTCGATGCGGCCCGGGCGATGTGCTTGTCTGCGACATGATGGGCAACACACAGGCTTGCGTATTCGGAGACGTGAAGGCGCTCCAGCTCAAGATGAACAAAGCGGACGGCATCATCACTGATGGCGGCATGCGGGACCTGGACGTGATGGAAGACGAGGGTTACAACCTGCTTGTGTACGCACGGGGTCGGACTCCTTACGCATCAAATCCGTGGGCGCACCCTGCGGAAGAAAACACGCAAATCCAGGTCGGTGGCGTCCTCGTGCGTCCCGGAGACGTTCTGGTGGGCGACGGCGACGGCGTCGTGGTCGTCCCATCGTGGTACGCCGAGGAGTGTGTCCAGATAGTCGAGGATCACGAAGCGGTTGAAGCCTACGTCAAGATGAAGATCGAACGGGACAATGTTCCCCCCGGCCGTTACTACCCACCGTCCCCGGAGATCTGGGAAGAGTGGCGCCAGAGCAGGTGATCCTGTCTTGACGGTCGATGGCTTGCGCTCTTTCGGGAGCGCTCGCCATCGGGTCGCACGGATGGATTCGCATCATTCCACAGATTGAGACGATGTCGCTCCGGTGATAACCTCGTAATAGGCGTCCGGGCGGGGATTCGCTTGGGCGCTGGTTGCGCGTGCCGGTCTGGAACAGGAGCGGCACTGGCTGCGATGCCTCGTGGTGGGCGTAGTGTAGCGGTTAACACGTCAGGTTGTGGCCCTGAAGATCGAGGGTTCGATCCCCTCCGCTCACCCCACGCATCGGCTGAAAGTGACCTTGAATTAGATTGACCGGGTCCTTCTGAGAAAGGGCCCGTTTTCATGTGTGGACGCGACTCCTTGAAGAGTGGGGCGCGTACCCGGAGTTTTGAATGACAGGAACGACTCATCCGGACGTGCCGCCCGGCATAACGGTACGCCGATGGGGCGCCGAAAACGGCGACGGCCTCGTCATCGATATCGACACGGACGGGGGGCCGCCGGTCCATGGCATCGGCGTGGAGCCTCCGGAGGACGCTTCCCGGGCGAACGGCCCAACATGGGCTTACGTGATCGAGGACGACGGCGTGACGCTGATCGATCCGGGCCACCTGGGATCGTTTCCGTTCCTGGCTGATGGCCTGAAGGTTCTCGGCATGACGCCGTCGGATATCGACCGGATGGTGGTCACGCACGGCCACTGGGACCACGATGGCGGTGTTGCGGAGTTCGCAGAGGCCTCGAATGCTGAATTCTGGGCGCATGAGCTCTGGGCAGCGTACTCACCATACTCGTACGGACAACTTTTAAGGGCAGATGAATCCCCGTTGCGGGTCGAGATGACCCGCATCGGTGAACGCTTGCGTGAAACCGGGCCGCGCACGTACGGCGGCCCGGTCAGGGAATCGAAAGGTTCTGAACGCAAACCGGGCGGTGGCGGACGCGACGTGTACGACGATATGCGATCCGCCGTGAAGGTAAATCGGGCGCTGGCTGACGGTTTCAGGCACGGCTCGATGGAATACCTGCACACCCCGGGACACTGGCCGGACGAACTGACGATCAGGCTCGGGAATCTGATCTTCACGGGCGACCACATCCTCCCGGAGATCACACCACATCCCTCGATGGCGTACAAACATCCGGCGGAACTCGCGAACGCCCTGCCGGCCCGATACCGGGATGCCGGGGATGTATGGGGGCTGACGGCCTACCTGAAATCGCTTTACCGGGTTTGTCAGCTGGGTCAGGGACTGACGGTCATGCCGGCGCATCGACTCTTCAACCGGGGTGAGTTCCGTATGACGGACGAGAGCCGGGCGGAGGAGACCATCGCGTTCCACCTGGAGCGATGCGATCTGCTTGTCGAGGCTGTCGAGAATGGCTTCAACGATCTGGAGCCCGCGACCCGGGAGCTGTTCTCGTACCGGCCGTTGATTGGAAGTTATCACCTGATGTCGGCGGCGTCCGAGACCATCTCACACGTCGAATTGCTGGAGGATACGGGCGACATGGTTGTGCACGATATTGAGGGCCGGGATGGCGTACGCCTAGAATTGACGGGTAGCCGTAACTACCGTGACGTGATCGGGGAATTGCTTCCCGAATAAGCGTTGCTAAAGGTGACAACCTGTCACCCCCTCGGCTCAAGACCTGAAATGCGCCCGTAGCTCAGTGGATAGAGCACCAGGCTTCGAACCTGGGTGTCGGGGGTTCGAATCCCTCCGGGCGTACCATCGTAAATAGATGGATTAGGGGCAAAAGTTGGGACAATTCCCACTTCTGCCCCTAATCCGCAGCATCTACCACGGGCCGCTTCCGGTCACCGATCAAAGCGGCTCCGTAAGCGTCGTCAAATGACCTGCCCCCTGAAGCGATACCAGGGATTATGTTAGTCCGGCCACCTCTGGGGTGGTCGGCATGAAGGTTTCTGG
>JASLLE010000068.1 GCA_030747175.1 Dehalococcoidia bacterium
GTCGCTGTCGCCGCGGAATTCCTCGCCAAAGAAGCGGCCCGATACACCACAGGCATCGTTCTGCGGACCGATGGCGGGATGGCTATATCGGGGTCCAATTGACGCCCTCTTGAGCGGCATGGTCAGGCAATCTAATGTCGGGACACGGAGCTCGAAATAGATGGCATCTGGATCCGGTGAACAGTCCCCGGAACGGGCAGGGGAACTAACGGGCAAGGTAGCGCTCGTAACGGGAGGCTCGCGCGGCATAGGCAGAGCTATCGCCATGGAGCTAGCAGGGCGCGGCGCCGACATCGCCTTCAACTACTTCCGGAACCACGCCGCGGCGCGTGAGGCGGAAGAAGCCATCTCTGGACTCGGCGTGCGTTGCCTCCGCGTCCGCGCCCATCTTGGCGACGGAGACGCCATCGAGGGCCTTTTCGATCGGGTTTCGGCGGAATACGGACGCCTGGACATCCTGGTGAACAACGCCGCGTCCGGCGTCATGCGCCCGGCCTCCGAACTCGAAGAACGCCACTGGGACTGGACCCTGGACATCAACGCCAAAGGGCCATGGAAGTGCGCCATCGCCGCGGCGAACCTGATGACGGACGGCGGGACCGTCGTAAACCTGACCAGCCCTGGCTCCACGTCGGTGCTGCCGGACTATTTCGTCGTCGGCGTGTCCAAAGCCGCGCTGGAGTCACTCACCCGTTATCTCGCGGTCGAACTTGCACCGCGAAACATCGCCGTCAACGCGGTTTCAGCCAGCTTCATCAAGACGGATGCGGTGGACGCGTTTCCTGAAGGCTCCCTCGCTTACGAGATGGCGGGTAGGCCCACGCCGGCCGGTCGCGTCGTTACGCCGGAGGACGTGGCGCGGGTCGTGGCATTCCTGTGTGGCGAAGACGCCCGGATGATCCGGGGGCAGATCCTTCTCGTCGATGGCGGCGAGATGTTGGTAAGGCGCTAGGTCGTCATCCGGCGCCAGTAGCGGCGGATCCGTCCGTAACTCCTGCGTTTCAGGTGGCCGGCGACGAACCACACCACCTCCGGTGCGCCGACCAGCACGACGCGACGCCTGCCCCGGATCGCTTTCGTCGTCTCCTGGTCATTCTTGAACCCGGGCGAGAAGTCCTTCACCAACGCCCAGTCACCCGGGACCCGGTCGTCAGGCCCGGCGGGCGTAAGAACGATTCCCCCCGCCTCAGAGACAAGAAGCGTCCCGGCGGCGAGGTCCCACGAAAACACCGCTCCCGTCACGGCATACTGGAGCACGCCTCTCGCGACCATGGCCAGCTCATACACGGCGCTCCCCGTGGTCCGTGGCTCGCCAAAGTTCCCCCGCATGCCGCGCCTGACCTTGAACATGAATCTCAGGCTTCCCGGGATCGTGGACAACCACCCCCGTTTGGGCCGATGGGGATCTCCACCGATCGGTTTTTTCACAGATAGCTGGCGATCACCGACCCACGCTCCCCCACCTTTCCGGCCATGCAGGACCTCATGTCCGCCATCGACTGGCCACGGGATCCAGACGGCTCCGACTACTGGTTGACCGCGATGCAACACCGCTACCGAAACCGCATACACCGGATGCCCGTTAACGAAGTTGGTCGTGCCGTCTATCGGGTCCACGCACCAGATGAAATCCCGTGCGGCGGGTTCGTTCTCGGGGGCGTCCTCCTCGCCGAGGATCATGTGTTCCGGGAACCGCTTATCGACCATCTCAGCGATCAGCGCCTGGCTGGCCCGGTCGACATCCGTCACCGGGTTCGCGCCGTTACCGTCCTTTGATTCAACCTCCAGTTCGCCGCCGAACCGCGCGGACACCAGTTTCCCGGCGGCGTCTACTACCTCAACGGCAAACCGCTCGATTTCCGCCAATGCGGAATCGCTGGTAGCAGAACCGGCGAAATCTCTGCTGGATCGCTCGCTGTCTCCGTTAGATGTCGTCAATCTCGTTGGTAACCGATCTCGTATCAACGCATAAGCGTGGGTTCATGCAGGGAAATGAACCGCCTGGCCGACTCCGGAGACCTTGTCCCAGAATTGGCCCGGCATCGTGCCTTGTCCTACAATCTGAAGAATCGTGGCGGTCCCTGGCCGCCCACGATTCTATGTTCCCCGGCGTCCGAATACACAAGAAAACTTCAGCCCTCAACGTGCGGGGACCTGAGAAAGACCCATGGCAAGCAACCAACCAGTCCAACTCACGCGCGATAGCGGACTCCGCGGCCGCATGTATCTCACCATGCTCATGCTGGCCGGCGTTTACGCGTTCTTCATCCTGCTACTGATCGCTGCCGGCATCCCGATCATATTCGTGGTCGGCTTCGCCGCCGTCATGGTCGGCTTCCAGTACTTCATGTCCGACCGGATGATCCTGCGCTCCACCGGAGCGAAAGAGGTCACACGCGACGAGGCGCCGGAACTGTACGAAATGGTCGAGCGACTGGCGCTCCGGGCAGATATGCCGATGCCGAAGGTGGCCGTGATCGACAGCGCCGCCCCGAACGCCTTCGCGACCGGGCGAAACCCGAAGAATGCCCTGGTCGCCGTGACCACCGGCATACAACAGCGATTGAGCGAGCGTGAGCTTGAGGCGGTGCTCGGTCACGAGTTGTCTCACGTCAAGAACCGTGATGTCACCGTCATCACAATCGCCAGCTTCTTCCTGACCGTGGCGAGCTTCGTCATGCAGATGATGTTCTTCCGCATGATGTTTGGCGGGTTCGGCGGCGGCAGGAACAACAACGGCGGCGCGATGATGCTTTTGCTCGTCGGTACGCTGGTCGTTCAGTTTGTCGCCCAGTTGCTCATAATGGCACTCTCCCGATATCGGGAGTACGGAGCCGACCACAGTGGGGCCGAACTGACCGGGGACCCCGGCAGCCTGGCAAACGCGCTGGAGAAGATAAGCGGGGCCATGGCGCGGGTGCCGGCGGAAGATCTTCGTAAGATGACGGCGGCGAGCGCTCTGGCGATATACCCGGCGCTCAAGGGACACTCCGTCCAGAGTTTGTTCTCGACACACCCCCCGATCGAAGACCGTATCGCACGATTACGACAGATGGAGAACGAAATGCGCGGCCTGCCACAAGACATCCGGTTCGAGAACTAAATGGCATTTCTGTTCAAGCGGGGCCCATCCACTCCCAAATCTGACTGGGACGCTATAAGAACGGTGATCACCGCAGAGGCCCGTCTCCAGACGGCCGGCGAAGTCCTTCCCGGCCGCAGGGCCGGCGTGTTGTTCCGGCCGCCAGAGGAAGGCCGTTACCCCTTCATCGACGGCCTCGAAGGCCGGCTGCGCGGCGTGTTGAATGAAGGCCCGGGAGCGACCAAGACCTCCCACGACGTACAGGTGGACGAACACGGGACGCGCTGGGTAATCCTTGAGGACGGCAATTTCGAGGACCTGACCAACTCCGTATTCACGGTCGGAAACGCCATCTCGATGGAGGCGGATCCGGCCCTCATGATCGCCGCCGTGTGGAGCACCCATTACGGCGGGTCCGCCGCTTACTGGCTTTACACCTACCAGCGCAAGACGTTCTACCCGTTCATCCCGCGCGGCTCCGACGATCGGGACCATCCAGCGGAGCTGAACCTGGCGAAGCTGATGAGCCGGCAGGGCATGATCGTGGAACGGTCCACCGAACACTGGTATCCACTGTGGGACATCCCGTTCTAAAGCCTTTCAAGAGCCCTGGAACCCGGCAGATTGACCCGGCAACACGGCCCGGTTCGCCTCGTCAGGTTTCGATGATTTGACCATACCCGCCCTGATGACGGCCCCTGGCGAAGATGCTGAGGAATTCGCTCGCGCGCTTCGAGAAGTCGGGCCGAAACCGATTCTTCTCGCCCCCGGCGCCGAGCTGCCGGCGCATGCCGGCGGGCTCTTCGTGTCTGGTGAGTCCGATTTCGGGGTCCTCGCTGAAACTCCGCCTCCGGCCCTCATCAGCGCTATTGAGGCTGACCTACCGGTCCTCGGAGTTGGCTGGGGGATGCATGCGCTGAACGTCACTCTCGGCGGAAAACCACCGGTGCGGCTTGCCGACGCGGTCGTCGCCAGGCCGCGCCCGCGTCGTAAAGGCCGGGACGTCGAACTCGGGGCGATGCGCACCTTTCTCACGCTGGGAGGAAAGGTGGCGGCTACGATCGGAGCCGGGGGTCCGGTGGCGACGCCGGGACCGGGCGAGTTCGCCATACGCGAGGCCGAGAAGGCGCCCGGGCTGATGGCCAGCGCTTACGACATCGGGACCGGGGCCATCGAGGCGATCGAAATGCCCGGATACCACTGGATTATCGGCGTCGTCTGGCCGCTCCACAGACCGGAACTTTTGCCGTCCCGATTTGACAACATCCTCGCCGCATTTGCAGAGCGCTCCACTGAGACGTGACGCCCGGCCCCTGTTTTTCCCAGCGCCTCGCGCGGGCGCGAGCGCGCGTCGTTGCCCGTACGAACGACTCCGGACGAGGCGGACCTTTGCTAGAAGGCCCCGGAAAAGGTAAAATTAAGGCCGTCTAATTCGTGTTCAGCCCATCGTGAGATATCGGCGTCGAACACGCCCCCGATTTACGCTGGTCAGACGCACGCGATCGACGTCCGCGTGAGACCCGCACCCTCCCCGATTCAGGAGCCCCGCCGTGGTAGGTCAGGACATCGGTGAAGTCCGCCCGATAAATATCAATGACGAGATGCGTAGCTCTTATCTGGACTACGCGATGTCCGTCATCGTATCCAGGGCATTGCCGGACGTGCGTGACGGATTGAAGCCCGTACAGCGCCGCATCTTGTACGCCATGTACGACATGGGTATCCGCCCAACGTCCTCGTATAAGAAGAGCGCCCGGATCACCGGCGAGGTGCTCGGGAAGTACCACCCGCACGGGGACACGGCGGTGTACGACGCCATGGTTCGCATGGCTCAGCCTTTTTCGTTGAGGGCGATGCTCGTCGATGGACAGGGCAACTTCGGCAGCGTAGACGGCGATCCGCCCGCGGCCATGCGATACACCGAGGCGCGCCTCGCAGCCATCTCCATGACGTTGCTGAACGACATCGACAAGGAGACGGTGGACTGGGTCGACAATTTCGACACGTCGCTCAAAGAACCGCTCGTTCTCCCGTCTATCCTTCCGAACCTTCTGGTAAACGGAGCGGCCGGCATCGCGGTCGGCATGGCTACCAACATTCCGCCGCACAACGTGGGCGAAGTATGCGACGCCATCGCTCACCTGATCCGGCGTCCCGACGCGTCGGTGGACGACCTCATGGAGTTCGTCAAGGGCCCGGACTTCCCGACCGGCGCACACATCTACGGCAACGAGGGGATCAGGAACGCCTACGCCACCGGTCGCGGCCGGATCATGGTGCAGTCGTCCCACGAGATCGAGGAGATCAAGCGCAACAACAGGCAGCGCCTGGTGTTTACCGAGATCCCGTACCAGGTCAACAAGTCCACCCTGGTTGCCAAGATCGCCGATCTGATCAAAAGCAAGGTGCTCGACGGCGTGTCCGAGGTCAGGGACGAGTCTGATCGGAAGGGAATGCGGATCGTCCTCGATCTTCGTCGCGGCGCGTCCGTGAGCGTGATCCTGAACGTCCTGTACAAGCACACCGCCCTTCGCACCAGTTTCTCGGCGAACATGCTGGCGATCGTGGACGGGATGCCGCGAGTGTTCACGCTCAAAGAGGCGTTGCGCTACTTCATCGAGTTCCGCCGCGAGGTGGTTGTACGCCGCGCCGAGTTCGATCTCCGCAAGGCCCGCGCCCGCCTGCACATACTTGAAGGCCTCCGCACCGCCCTTGAGAACCTGGACGCGGTGATCGCACTGATCCGGGCGTCCTCGGACGTCGAAGAGGCTCGCACGGGTCTGATGACGCAGTTCAACCTGTCCCAGGTACAGGCGCAGGCCATCCTGGACATGCAGCTCCGCCGGCTCGCCGCGCTTGAGCGGGAGAAGATCGAGAACGAGTACCAGGAACTCCTGGCGCTCGTAACGGATCTGGAAGACCTCCTGGCCTCGCCCGACAAGGTTTACGCCGTCGTACGCAAGGAGACGCTGGACCTCAAGCGCAGACACGGCGACGACAGGCGCACGGTGGTTCATCCAGAGGAACTGGGCGAGTGGCGCCGTGAGGACACCGAGCCTCACGAGACCGTAGTGATCACCCTGAGCGCGAACGGCTACCTGAAGCGCATCCCTCTTGCCACCTACCGGGCGCAGCACCGCGGCGGCAAAGGGGTCAAGGGCCAGCGCATGACTAAAGAGGACGACGTTACGCCGCACCTCCGGGTCGCCGATACGCATGACTGGCTGCTCATGTTCACGGACCGCGGCCGCGTCTTTGCGAGCCGCGCGTTTGAGCTGGCGGCCGACGTTTCCCGAACGTCCCGCGGCACTCCCGTGGCGAACATCATCAACCTGGAACCGCGTGAGCATGTGAACGCGGTCGTCACGGTGTCTGATCTCCGTGAGGACAAGTACCTTGTTATGGCCACCGTGGCCGGCCAGGTCAAACGGATGCACCTTCCCGAGATCGCGAATATCCGGAGAGGTGGATTGAACGCTTTTAACCTGAAGCCGGGCGACGAGTTGCAGTCAGTCGTCCTCGCCACGCCGGAAGAAGACATCATCATGGTGTCCGAGCAAGGGATGGCGATTCGCTTCCCCAGCACCGATATCCGGTCGCGGCAGCGCGCTGCGGGCGGGATGCGTGGCATGGTACTGCAGGGCAACGACAAGATCGTGGCCGCAGACGTAGTGAGTCCCACCGGTTCGTTGCTCGTGGTAACCCGGCGCGGGTACGGAAAGCTTTCTGAAATGCGCCGATACCGTCAGCAGAAGCGGGGCGGCAAAGGCCTCATCACCCTCAAGATCGCCCGCAAGAACGGACGCGTGGCCGCCGCCCAGGTGGTAGATCGCGAAGTGGATGGGGACGACACGGTCCTTATCTTGACGGAAAAGGCGCAGGTCATCCGCGTCCACCTGAACGAGGTCCGAGAAACGGGCCGGATCACGCAGGGCGTCATCATGGCGGTGCCGGAAACCGGTGACGCGGTGAGCGCCATCCGGGCCATGAAAACCCGGGAGGCTCCGGCCGAGCTCTTGAGTGACGAGGAACTCGCTACGGATGAATCAGATGGCGCATCCCAGAACGGAGTGGCCGGAGGCGAGTTGACCGAGGGGGCCGAAGACTCCGTTGACGAAGCTCCAGAAGACGCTCCTGAAGCCGAAGAAGAGGATTAGATACGTGGCCGGGTCCGCCCTCGCTGGCGGCCCGGCCTGATCCTTCTCCCCGGCCGACGGGTTGTGAAGGAAGGCCCGACCCATCCCCATGCTTGAGCGCGTCGCCGTTGTATCGATAGCGCCGATCCTGCCGGGTGCGGTTCACGGCGGCTCTCAACGCATCCTGGACGGCGTGTTGCGTGGACTGGTGGACGCAGGCGCAGACGTCCGGGTCCTGTGTTCATGGCGGCCGGAAAACGACGGCGGGTTCGAGATCGCGCCGCGCATCAAGGTCGAGCCGCTGCTCCGCTTGAGCGGTTACTTCCCGAACCCGTGGGAGGTGGCTCCGCACAGGATCCTGCAGAGCGCAGAATCGATCTCGCTCGTGCTGGAGTGGGCTGAATCCGTCTACCTCCA
This sequence comes from Dehalococcoidia bacterium, assembly GCA_030747175.1. Taxonomy (GTDB): domain Bacteria; phylum Chloroflexota; class Dehalococcoidia; order Lucifugimonadales; family Lucifugimonadaceae. The sequence continues at coordinate 7,636 of JASLLE010000068.1, forward strand.
TGCGGACACCTTCTACCTGCGCCACTTGATCCCGGAAGGCCGGCGGGTAGTCCGGTCCTTCCACGACTTCCACTACGAGACGGCGCTCGTATCGGCATTCGCCTTTGATGCCGATTTGACCCTCGTTCCGTCCGGGTATTTGAAGCGCTGTATCGACGCCACGGCGGGCGCGATGCCCGGCGGTCCCCCGGGTCCGGTATCGGTGGTGCCGAACGGCATCGACCTCGACACGTTTCGCCCCCGGCCCGGCGTGACACCGCGAGGCGTCCTGGAACGCTCCGATAACGACCTTGTACTCTTGTGGCCGCACCGGCCCGATGTGCGGAAGGGGATCGCCGAGGCGATCGGAATAACCAGTAATCTGGCGAGCAAGTTGCCGGACCGAAATCTCAGGCTTCTTGTGCCGCAGCACGTCGATGCGGCCAGCTCCGGTGAGACACGCGCGTTCTACGACAACGCCGTGCAACTAGCGATGGCCGGCGGCGTTATTCAATCGCTCGAGTTCACGCCGTGGTGGAGCGGCGACGAAACACCGGACGCCTACAGCTTCGCCGATATGACGCTATGCCCCGGCAACTTCATTGAATCGTTCGGCCTGGTCGCTTACGAGTCTCTCAGTTGCGGGACGCCGGTCGTCGCCTCGCGCGTTGCGGCACTCCGCGACCTGCCCGATCATCCAGATGTCCACTCCTTCCCGTTTGGCGACCCCGAGGCGGCCGCAAAGGCGGCGCTGGATGCTACCGGGGGTATGGCCGATCCCGGTGGAATTCGGAGGCTCCTGGGCCAGCAATTCTCGTTCGAAGGAATGCGGAGGGGGTACGTCGAAGCCATAACCGGCGAACCGCCGGATTCCCCCCCACCTGCTCCTGCCACGGCAAACGGGTTCTCGCTGGCCCCGTGGTGCACCGTGTCGGGAGACCACGTGTACAGCGATTACGACTTCGCCTGGACCCGACAGGACAAACTGGCCTCATTTCTCAGCGATCTCGCACAACGAGAACCCGAAGAGCGGGGATTCACGCTCGCGTCGGCGGCGCGCTCCGGGGTGTCCTCTGAGCAGATCGAAAAGGCGTTGAGAGACGGGATTGTCGTCAAGATCTGAGTCGGTCCCGGCCTGATTCCGGGGCATGTCCAGACGCCAGATAAACCTCCGGGCGCTCCACCCTCTATAATCCGGCGTCAAGGTCTCAGCCAAGAATCAACCGGGAGGACGACGCTGGCGAGCCAGAGCCTTATCACTCAACGCGCGTTTCGTGACGCATGGGGGCAATTCGCCACCGGCGTGACTATCATCACCTCGGCCGAGCCCGACGGCGGCGTGCACGGCATGACGGCGAACGGTGTGCTGTCCGTGTCGCTCGATCCGCCCCTGGCGCTGGTCTGCGTCGGCAAGTCTCGCAATACGCACGGTTTTATCAGCGCGGATGGCTGGTTCGGGATCAGCATCATCCGCAAAGATCAGCGTGACATCGCTATGTACTACGTCCGAGACGCCGCCGATCGCATCGGGGACGTAGATGTGCCGCTGGAACAGCGAAACGAGGGTCCGCCGGTAATCGCCGGGGCACTTGCAGCGATGTCCTGCAAGGTCGTCGCGGAACACGACGCCGGTGATCACACTATCTTCGTCGGCGAAGCGGTCCAGCTTTCGACCAGCGAAGGCGATCCCCTGCTCTACTACACGGGCAAATTCGGGAAGATCGAGCTGGATTAGGCGGAAGCTACTTCCGGGGTTCCGGCCGGTTTCAAAGGCGCGGCCTAGATGAACCCGCGTAATTCGATCGCCGTCGCCACGGCGTTCACAGCGACGGCGTATGCCGCTTCCCTGTGGGTTATCCCGCGCTCCTTTGCCATATCGGTCGTTCGCCAGTACCCCTGGCTTATCAGCGTGAGCAACTCGAGGTTCACGCGTTCCTCTCTCCATCGGAAACGCTGAATATTCTGCGCCCACTCGAAGTAGGACACGATGACACCGCCGGCGTTCGCAAGGATGTCCGGGATCACCGTGATGCCGCGCTCTTTGAGGATCAAATCCGCGCCGTAGGTGATCGGAGAGTTAGCGGCTTCTATAATTAGTTTTGCCTTGATACCGGGCGCGTTCCGGGTGTTAATCACGCCCTCAATCGCCGCCGGTACCAGCACATCAACGTCGAGTTCGAGAAGCTCATCGTTGTTGATCCTCTCCCCCCACGGGCATCCTTTGAGCGACCCTTCTCGCGCGCTATGTTCGAGGACCTTATCGATGTCCAGACCCGCCGGGCTGTGGGTCGCGCATGTGGCGTCAGATATAGCCACAACCTTTACGCCGATCTCGGCCATCCTGAGGGCAGCGAACGATCCCACATTCCCGAAACCCTGTATGGCGACGGTGGCGCCTTCCATTTCCAGACCCATATCGGCCGCCGCAAGCGCCGCCACGTCGCAGACACCACGTCCGGTCGCCGCTTCCCTGCCGTAAGATCCCCCGAGTTCGATCGGTTTGCCGGTAACTGCGCCGGGCGCGTAGCCGTTTGCCTGTCCGTAGGCATCCATCATCCAGGCCATGGTCTGTGCGTTGGTGCCCATATCCGGAGCCGGGATATCGCGGTTCGGCCCGATGATGTGGGAAATCGCCCCGGTGTATCGACGCGTCAGCCTGTTGAGCTCGGCGGTAGAGAGATCTGCCGGCCGCACCTGTACGCCGCCTTTGGCTCCACCGAAAGGGATGTCTACAAGCGCCGTCTTCCACGTCATCAGCATCGCAAGGGCCCTGGTGTGATCGGAATCGGCCGCTGGCGCGTACCGGACGCCTCCCTTGTACGGGCCGCGCACCCCGTTGTGCTGGACGCGGAAGCCGTTGAACACCTGGATAGCGCCGTTATCCATCCGGACCGGAACAGCCACCGAAAGTTCCCGCCACGGGTTCAGCAGGACCTGGCGCATCCCCTCATTAATCTCAAGTAGATCGCACGACTCATTGAAATAGGCGTGCGCCGTCTCAAGCATGGTCAGTTCCGTATCCGGCATCTTGTTCCTCCCTGGGAAGGGCCCACCCGGGGTGTTCCAAACGGGTGAGCGGACTATGCACCTGAGGGTTGGATGCCCCGGCCTACGAATAGACTCTGCATTTGCCTGTCTGGATTCGTTGACCGGGAACCGGTCGCGCTCGTAGGATTGTAAGGTTAGGCTGGTGAAATGACCGACTATGCAATCATAAAAACGGGTGGGAAGCAGTACCGCGTTCGCGAAGGCGACACCGTTGACGTCGAAAAACTCGAAGGCGAGATCGGCGACAGCGTCAACTTCAGCGACGTACTGATGGCCTCGCTCGACGGATCGCTCCAGATAGGCGACCCCGTTGTGAAGAACGCGACGGTGGCGGCTGAAATCACGGACCACGGACGCGGCGAAAAGCTGACGGTATTCAAATACAAGTCCAAGACGCGCTCACGCGTCAAGAAGGGCCATCGTCAGCCCTACACCTCTTTGCTGATACGAGACATCTCAGTGAAACGACCGCGTCGTTCCAGAGCCTCCGCAAAGAAGGAGGAGTAACCAATGGCACATAAGAAGGGTGGCGGCACGTCACGGAACGGCCGCGATTCAAACTCACAGCGGCTCGGCGTGAAGCGCTTTGGCGGTCAGTACGTGACCGCCGGAACGATCCTTGTACGCCAGCGCGGCACACCGATCCGTCCCGGGCTGAACGTCGGCGTGGGCAAGGACCACACGCTGTACGCCCTGGTGGACGGGCAGGTGGCATACGAACACGACACAAAAACCAGGAAACGGGCGGCGGTCTACCCCGTAGCGGTAACGACCTCTTAAAGCTTTTCCCTAACGTCACGGGGCGACGACGCCAGTCATGAAGACAGAAATACATCCCGATTACCACGTCGATGCGCAGGTCACATGCGCCTGCGGCAACACCTGGACCACCGGCTCCACGTCGGCAGAGATACGCGTCGAGCTATGCAGTAACTGCCACCCTTTTTACACGGGTGAGCAGCGAATCGTTGACACGGAAGGCCGCGTCGAGAGACTGATGCGACGGTTTAACCTCGGAAGCGCCGAGGAGGCCGCGAAGCTGGCCGAAGAAGCGGCCGAACGATCCGCCACCGCGGAAGCGGAAGCGGAAGCAGCCGCGGAAGCGGAACGCGAGGCGGCCAGGGCTGCGACGCAGGCCTCAATGCTGGCCGGCGAGGCGCCGCCATCTGAAAGCGCCGCAGAAGATGAGGCCGAAACCGCTGAGCCGGAAGATGCTGATTCCGAGGACAAAGACTCCTCCGAATCCGAAACAGAGGCCGATTAAGCCCGTCCAGGCCCGATTTCTGGCCCGGCCGGTCGCACGAAGCTAATCGTACGAGCCTGCACATGATGTGCAGGCTCGTTGCGTAATAGAAGTCGACGAAGAAGTTAATCCAGAAGCGCCCAGGTTCAGGAGGATCCGTCCCGGTGGCCCAATCGCCTCTCCAGGGTGCGCTCTATGGCGGACAGGCCGTTATCGAAGGCGTCATGATCCGCGGGTCGAGTGATGCCGTCGTCGCCGTTCGCAAGCCAGATGGCGAGATCATGGTCCGGCCGCTCCCCCAGAGCAAGTTGTGGTTGAGCCGCTGGCGCCGTATCCCGTTCTTGCGCGGTATCGCCGCGCTCGCCGAGACCCTGACGCTGGGAATGAAGGCGCTCGCCGTCTCAGCGAACGCCGCCCTCCCGCCAGAGGAACGCGAGGATGGCGGAATCCCGGAAGAACAGACGCTGGGAGGATTCGCCCTCGGCGGCATGATAGCCATATCACTCACGCTGGCGATCGTCGTATTCTTCATCATCCCGCTCTTCCTCTCTCGCGGCCTGGAGGCGTTCGGCTGGAATTACTGGGCGGCAAACGCGGGCGAGGGCGGGATCAGGGTCATCCTGTTCCTGGCCTATATCTGGCTGATCGGCCGTATGTCAGACATACAGAGGCTTTACGGTTATCACGGCGCAGAGCATATGGCGGTCCACGCCTTCGAGAACGGTGATCCGATGACGCCGTCCGGACTGCGCCGTCACCCCACGGCGCACTCACGCTGCGGAACGGCGTTCCTGCTGACGGTAGTGCTGGTCTCGATAGTCGCCTTCATGTTCTTCCCGCGCGACCCGTTGTGGGTCCACTTCGCCTCCCGGATCGTCCTGATACCGGTGGTGGCGGCGGTCAGCTACGAGATCATCCGGTTCAATGGCCGGCACTCGGAGTGGTGGTGGGTCAAGATCGTGGCCTGGCCCAGCCTGCTGCTCCAGAACCTGACCACGAAACAGCCCGACGATGGCCAGTGCGAGATCGCCATCGCGTCCATCGAGGCAGCGATAGCGCTGGATAACGGGCGGCCCATTCCCGCCAGCACGCAAACGATGGAAGCCGCTACACAGGCCGAAACAGCGGAATAGGTCACGCACTCCGGTCTTCCCGAGGACCCCAGATTCAGGTCCCAGTGGGGCCTCTGCGGGAACGCAGTTCCGTCCACACGGCGTCCGGTGAAAGCTCCGTGGCGGACATCAACACGAGCGTGTGGTAGAGCATGTCAGCGACCTCGGATGCGATTCTTTCGTGGTCTCCGCGCACTCCTGCAATGGCCGTCTCGCCGGCTTCCTCGACGACCTTCTGTGCGATGCGATCCACACCGTCCCTGAACAACTCCGCCGTGTATGAGCCTTCCGTCGGGTAGCTTTTGCGGTCCTCGATCACCGCAAACAACCGTGCCATCTCCCCCGGGCCCGTCCGCTCCACGGACCCCGCCAGCGTACCGGCGTCCAGATCGGAGTGGAAGCAGCTTGCCTCCCCGGTGTGGCACGCCGGTCCAACGGGGTCGGCCCTGACCACGACGGCATCCCCGTCGCAGTCGAGCGAGAGTGAGCGAACTTTCAGGTAATTGCCCGAGGTCTCGCCCTTGTGCCACAACTCGCCCCGGCTGCGGCTGTAGAACCAGACATCCGGGCCTTCGATGGTCCGCCGCAACGCCTCCGCGTCCATGTAGGCCAGCGTCAGCACACGGCCGTCGCCGGCATCCTGCACGATAGCCGGGATGAGGCCCCTGTCGTCAAAGGTCAGTGTCGCCGCCATTTGGATTCCTGTCTCCCGGCACCGGCACGGCCGGGATTGTCCGGGCTTAATGAAATATTACGACCACCGGCAGATCGTCCCGAGGAAATACCGGCCATGTCAGGTCAGGAAAGCGTCCACAGCGTCAGAAATTCGGCGCCCTCTCCGGGGTTATTCCGACCGGTCGAACATCCCCACCAGCTCAGTCAGACTGCTGATCTCGTACACCGGTCTGGCATCATCCGGGCCGTGTTTCGCGTCGTTCCGGTTTATCCAGATCGCTTTCGCCCCGGCCTCAGATCCACCGCGAATATCGTCGTACAGATGATCGCCCACATACCAGGTGCGATCCGGGCTGACGTGCATCGCGGCGAACATGTGCCGGAACGCACCCGGGTGCGGCTTGTAGACAGCGGCGGATTCCGAGGACTCGATCACCTCAAATTTCGAGGTGAGGCCGTACTCGTCGAGCATCGGGCGCAGGAAAGCGTCATCGGCGTTTGAGAACACGCCCAGCGGAACGCGACCGCTGAGCTCAGACAACGTCTTGACCGTCTCCGGAAACGGGTCTCGGTGCGCCATGTGGGTGACGGATCGCCGGGCCGCGTCTGCGGCGTTGCCGGGGATATTGTCCTGCTCGAACACCTTTTCGAAACACTCTCGCCAGGCCGTCTCATAACTCTTGAACGGTGGCGAGCTGTCGGGATCATCCATGTTCGTGCGCCAGGCCCGAAAGCCGACCTCGTGTTTCTTCCAGCGGGTCCACAGATCCGTGCCAGTGACCTCCAGCCCCTGTTCCTCCGCGATCTGCTGGAAGGCGCGTTGCCACGCGGCCGGGTCGTTCAGGAACAACGTGTCGTACACGTCGAACATGATGGCGTCAGGTTTTCGGGGAGATTTCATTCTGGGACTGCGGCTCTTTCTACGTGGCGCGAGAAGGCGGCGCGCATCGGATTAATCGTGCATTTGCTAACAGGCTACCCGGTCGCGACCGGCGGACGCACCGGTAACCCCCGGTCTGCCAGGTACTGTTTGGTTTCGGACACTGTGTACTCTCCGAAGTGGAAGATGCTCGCCGCCAGCACGGCGTCAGAGTGCCCTTCGTGCAGCGCGTCGTACATGTGATCAAGATTCCCGGCGCCTCCGCTGGCGATCACGGGGACGGTGACCGAGTCCGATATGGCGCGCAGAAGCTCCAGGTCATACCCGTTCTTCTGGCCATCCGTATCCATACTGGTGATTAGAATTTCCCCCGCTCCCAGCTCCGCGCCGTAGCGCGCCCATTTCACGGCGTCGAGCGGAGTCGGATTGCGCCCGCCGTGGGTGAATACCCGCCACGGCGATTCCGCGGCCAGGTCCGGGTGACCGTCAAGGGTCACATCGTCCGGCGCGTCGAGACGTTTGGCGTCGATGGCGAGAACGATGCACTGGGCCCCGAACTCGGCAGAGGCTTCCCGGATCAACTCCGGGCGATTGATAGCGGCGGTGTTCAGGGAGACCTTGTCCGCCCCCGCCTCCAGCATGCGTCGGATGTCCTCGACAGACCTTAATCCGCCGCCGACGGTTAGCGGTATGAACACCTCTGACGAGACGCGTCGGACCACGTCCACCATTGTGTCCCGGTCGTCAGAGCTTGCGGTTATGTCCAGGAAGACGAGTTCGTCGGCGCCCGCTTCGTTGTAAAAGCGCGCCATCTCGGCCGGGTCACCCGCGTCGCGCAGGTTTACGAAACTGACCCCTTTGACGACCCGGCCGCTGTCGATATCCAGGCACGGGATGATGCGGTGGGCGAGCACTCCGCCCTACTTTTCTACCAGGATGAGGTACCTGGTGCCGGCTATCAGGCGCCTGGCCCTTATCGGCAACCCCAGTTTCGCGACCAGTTTTTCGACGTCTTTGAGAGCCATCCGTTCTTTCAACGGTGGCCCCGACTTCATCTCTTCTTTCTTCCACTCCATGATGGCGATCCACCCACCCTTTTTGACGATGCGTTCCACATCACGGAGCAGGCGCGTAGGAGAAGAGGCTTCGTGCAGTACGCTGGAGAGCAAAGCGACATCGACGCTTGCGTCGTCGAGCGGAATCTTGGTCTCTTTCGACAATACCGATTCAATATTGTTGACGTGAACCGATTCCGCTTCGGTGGCGATGATGTCGAGCATGCCCTGTTGAACATCGACGGCATAGACCTTGCCGTCATAGAGGTACTTGGCGAGCGGGACGCTGAAATATCCCGGTCCGGAACCTATGTCTGCGACCGTCATATCCGGCCTGAGCGGCAACTCGGCTATAAGGAGGTTCGGATCGACGGCGCCGGGGTCCGATTTCGAGAGCAAAACTTCAGCGCGTTCGACCGGAAACTTTGTGGCCATAAATGTATCTGTCCGGTGTCTCTGGTGGGTATTCGGGAAGTGTTCAGGAGTGCGCCTGGATCACGGAGACCGCCTCCGCCAGATCGATAGCGCCGGTATAGATCGCCTGGCCCAGGACCGCCCCGTCGACTCCCAGCTCCTTGAGCTTGAGCAGGTCATCGATCGAGGAGATGCCGCCGGCTATAAGGATACGACAGGTCGTGTTGCCCAGTAGTTCCACTGCGGCATCAAAGTTTGGATGCGCCATGGTCGCGTCACGACTGATGTCGGTGTACTGGATTCGTGACACGCCCATACCGGTCATTTTTCGCACCATATCCAGCACAGGCACGCCCGCGGATGCCGTCCAACCCCGGGTTGCTACGACGCCGTCGCGGGCGTCTATCCCAACAACCACGCGTTCCGTTCCCAGCTCTTCGACGGCCAGTTCCACCTCTTCAGGCGACTCGACAGCGGCCGTGCCAAATACGACCCGCGCCACCCCGTCCTCCACCAGCGCCGCGGCGGTCCGGGCGTCTCGTATGCCACCCGAGACCTGCAAAGGGATGGACGCGACCGCAGCCATCGCCCCCACCACACCCGCATTGGTACGGGTACCGTCACGCGCGCCGTCCAGGTCCACGATGTTGACCCGGGTCGCGCCCGCGGCTTCAAATCGCCGGAGAACGGCCAGAGGGTCGTCATCAAACACCGTTTCGCGCGTGTAGTCGCCTTGATGCAGGCGGACACATTTCCCGCCGCGCAGGTCGATCGCCGGGATCACATCCATCTACTGGCACTCTTCTGGGGGCGAGGGGAAACCAATTTCACCCCGCCCGAGCTGCGGCGGTTTCAGCCACGTGGCGCACGAAGTTCGTGTAGATCTTGAGACCAAGGTCCGCACTCTTCTCCGGGTGAAACTGGGTCGCTATCAAGTTGTCCCTGGCCACGGCTGCGCACACGGGGCCGCCGTAGCCGGTCGTGGCGGCGATGTCCGCCGAATTGGACGGCAAACAGTGATAACTGTGGACGAAGTAAAAGTACGATCCGTCCGGTATCCCCCGGAACACCGGGTGCCGATCTGCATCATCGGCCGTGAAAGTCACCGAGTTCCAGCCCATGTGTGGCACCTTGAGTCGCGGGCCGTCATTTGCCTGCTCCTCCATATCGAACAGGATCACTCGCCCTTCCACGATTCCGAGAGCGGGCAAATTCCCCTCATCCGAGTCGGAAAAAAGAAGTTGCATCCCCAGACATACGGAGAGCAGTGGCTTGCCGGAGCTCGCGAACTCACGAATGGGCTCGATAAGTTGCAACTCCCCGAGGGCGCGCATCGCCGTGTCGTTGGCGCCGACACCGGGAAGCACTGCGCCGTCCGCAGCCAGCAGCTTCGCCGCGGAATCCGTGATTTCGACATCGGCGCCGCAACGCTCAAGCGCCTTGCTGACGCTGTGTATATTCGCCGCCTGGTGATTGATCACCACGATGCGCGGTTTCTGCGATTGCTGGCTCAACGACGCGTTCTCAGTTTCGTACGGGTGTCATTCGGTCCGAAATATGGCGGGCAGGCCGGGATGACGGTCGTCGTGTCAGCCCCGGTTCACCCCTGACGACATACATTCTAGAGGTATCGCTCCCCTGCGCCGCGCCTTTTGACC
>JASLLE010000069.1 GCA_030747175.1 Dehalococcoidia bacterium
GACGCGCCACGAGAGTTGTCCGTAACAGTGCACCGGCATACCGAGGGCAACCCGTTGTTCGTCACGGAGGTCGTCCGAGATCTGGTCCAGTCCGGCGAACTGACGGAAGCAAGAATCGTGGGCCGTTCAAGCTGGTCGGTTCGCATCCCAGAAGGTGTGAGGGAAGTGATTGGCCGCCGGCTCGACCGGCTCTCCGACAGGACAAACGAATCCCTCACCTTCGCCGCGGTCATAGGCAGGCAGTTCTCACTGGCTGCATTGCGGGAGTTAGTCCAGAACACGTCCGAATCACAACTACTGGACGTGCTTGACGAAGCCCTTGATGCTCGCATTATCGAAGAGCTTCCGACATCTGCGGGCGACTACCAGTTCACACATGCCCTGATCCAGGAGACACTTACCGGAGAATTATCAGCGGCGCGCAGAGTCCGCTTGCACGCCCGGATTGCCGAAGCCTTGGAGCGGGTGTGGGGTGAGGACGCCGAAGGGCACCCGGCGGAACTCGTGCCCCACTATGCGGAGGCTGAGCCGGTACTGGGCAGCGAGAAGCTGGTGCATTACTCAATCCTGGCCGGCGAGGCGGCGCTGGACGCTACAGCCGCGCAGGATGCGCTGGCGCATTTCCAGCTTGCACTGGACAGCTCCGGCGATGGCGAGGTTGATGAGCAGAAGGCGTGCATCCTGTGGGGATTGGCCCGGGCGCAGGCGGGTGTGCTCGACACCCCAGAAATGCAGATCGCGTTCGACACGATGCTCGAGGCGTTCAACTATCACGTCGAAGTTGGCGAGATTGACAAGGCCGTCGCAATGGCCGGTTACCCACTTGTGCTGCAGCGATGGGTCAGAGGTGGCATTGATCTCGCGAACCGAGCGCTGGAATTGGTGGATCCCGGTAGTGCAGCCGAAAGCCGGATTCAGGTCCGGAAGGCTGTGGCCCTCTGGTATGAGAAAGCTGACATCGAACAGGCAGCCTCTGCCACTGACCGGGCACTCGAAATCGCTCTCAATCTCGGCGATCAGCGGTTGGAGATGGCCGCCCTCTCGGCCAGCGCGGTGGCCGGGCCGATCATCGATTCCCGGGAAGGTTATCAGCGGCGTCTCGACGCCACCCACCGGGCACTTGAACTGGCGGGTTCCGATCCAGACCCCGTGGCCCAGGTACGGGCGAATGCTTACTCGAGCGCGTTCCACTCCGGTCTTGGCCACCCTGGCGAGGCGGCGAAATACGCCCACGAAGCAATTCAAGCCGCGGAACTAGCTGGCAGTGCCTCTATGGGCGAGACGGCCAGGTTAGTTGGAGTCATTCCCCACTTCGCAATCGGCGATTGGGAAGGGGCAGATCAAGCGCTTGACGGGTTAGAAGCCCTGTATGCGGAAGGTGCCCAAACTCCGAACATCTCCGTGCTTCGTCTTCTGGCGAGATGCCATCGCGGAATTGAGGACGGAGTCCAGGAACTCCTTGCCCAGATGCTGGCCGGGGATCTTGACGGGTGGAACTGGTCGCTCCCGTTATTGGCGCTAATTGACCAATCGATGCCGTCGCTTGGGATCGGGGCCACGTTATCGGACATGATCGGACGAGCGATCCATCAGCAAGGAATCACATCAGGAACCAACTGGAGTCCCGACCAGACCGATGCATACCTAGCGGTCGGACTGAACAATTCTGCGCGCGCCGACGCTGAACGGGCGTGGCAGGCGTACGAACGAATACTGCCGGCGCGAGGAACTTTCCGCGGAGTGTGTATGGACCGGGTTCTCGGTCTGCTTGCCGAATCGCTGAACCGCCGCGAAACGGCTCATGATCATTTTGAGGACGCAATGGGGTTCTGTCGCGACAGTGGTTGCCGTCCAGAATTGGCCTGGACCTGTTCCGACTACGCCGAGATGCTCCTCGACCGCGACGAACCCGGCGACCGCGAGACGGCCATCGAGTTACAGGACGAGGCGTTGGCCATCACGCAGGAGCTGGGCATGCGGCCGCTCACCGAGAGGATTCTTGCTCGCCGGGAGATACTGCGGGCGTAAGGCAGTCGGACAACGCGCCGAGCCACGGTAGGCATACTCAGGAGGAGATTGGCATGAGTTCACGTAATGTCAACATTGCAGTCGAACAGGCTGCCATCCAAGAAGTTGATCGCCAGGGTGTGGCGGCACATGACGCACGGGATGTTGAGGCGTTTCTTGGCTTCCTGACCGACGACGCTCGCATGCTGCCGCCCAACGAACCAACCCTGGAGGGAAAACCCGCTATCCGGGAGATGCTCGAAGAACTTTACGCCCTGCCGGACTTCTCCGTGATCCATCACCCCGCGGACAGAATTGTGGTGTCTCAATCCGGGGATCTAGCGTACATTTCATACGCTTTTGAACTCACTGTGCCGGGTGGTGAGGGTGGGTCTGTAATCGAAAAAGGCAAAGACATTTCCATCTATCAGAAGCAATCAGATGGGAACTGGAAGCTCGCCATAGATATGTTCAGTTCCAACTATCCAGAGTGACGGGAACTTGGCAGTAAGTTCACACTTGTCGCTCACCGAGCGCATCCTGGCACGGCGGGAGATATTGCGGGCTTGAGTTGGGGAGAACGTGTAATTGGCTGATATAGATTCAGACGCCAGTCGAGAGCGGTACACGCACGGATATGGCGCCACTTCGGACCATATGGCCCGGAGGTCTGTGGAATCAATCGGCTCGTTTTTCGTGGGGTACCTAACCAGGGGCCAGTCACTTCTCGACTGTGGGTGCGGTCCTGGATCTGTCACACTCGGATTTGCTTCATATCTGGAACCAGGGTTGGTCGTCGGAGTGGATATAGGTGAGGGAGATATCAAAAGGGCGCAATCAACTGCATCTGATCAGGGCATCGACAACGTCGAGTTTCAGGTCGCCAACGCCCACGCATTGCCGTTTCAGGACAGATCGTTCGACGCTGTCTGGTCTTCGGGAATGCTCGAACACGTTGCGCCACCACAGACAGCGCTGACCGAGATGCATCGAGTTATGAAACCGGGAGGTCTGCTGGGACTGCGCGGTGGCGATTTTCGCGGTCATATGTGGACGCCATCATCTGAAATAGATCGTGTTATGGAACTCATTGCCACCCTGTTCCAACTGAATGGCGCCGATGCAAATCACGGCGGGGAGCAACCTCGTCTTTTGCGCGAGACAGGGTTCGAACCGCTCGACATTTCCGCCAGCTATTACGGGATGGATGGCCGCGAATGCCTGGAGCTATGCAGGGGCATCCTTCTCAACGACCAAAATGTGGGAGTGTTGCGCGACGCCGGATTGGCCGACGAAGAGGAACTTTCAGACCTGCTCGGCACCTGTGACGGCTGGGCGAGAGAATCGGACACGATCTTCTTCCAGGCGTGGTGGGAAGTTGTGGCCAAAAAGCCAGATTGACCTCGGTCCACCGACACACCCTGGCGCGGCGGGAGATATTAAGAGCGTAAAGCAGCACCGTCGATCCGATCCGCGCGGTCCTCAGGTGGATGAGGTAACCAACCCGCACATCCGGAAAATCGCGAACGCGCCCCGCTACTGCACTTCGCGTCGAATCAACGCCGCGTTGGCCGCCCAGAATGCTCCGCCGGCGATCAATAACAGCATGACCGTGGACACAGCGGGCTCTATGTAATCACTCCGCTCCAGCGACGGCGGCATGGCCCCGATGTCCGGATCGAAGTCGGCCGTGGCCTCGACGAATGCCGAGAGCAGCAGTCCCGAGCCGCCCTTGAAGTTCCCGTTGAAGATGCCGATCCATGCCTGTCCCTGCGGCGTCATCCGGCCCGTTTCTGTGCGATTGAGCAGCAGGCTGTACGCGTTGCCCGTGTTGTAGCCGCCGTCCACCCAGTAAAGCTTGTAATCCTCGTATGTGTCGGGCCAGGCCAGGCGCATCACAGGACCCGCGGCGAACACGGCGAGGAGGATGGCGGTGAACACGGCGGCTCGCACGGGCCCGCTCCGGACCAGAGTTGAGAGCGCCACGCTGACCGACGAGAACACCAGTGCAATCAGTACGGAAAAGGCCAGGGTCCACGGCAGGAGTCGCACCAGAGCGGATACGGTCTCGGGATCGATGCCCAGCAGGTACCACCAGAGCAGGATGCACCCTGGTAGAACGATCGCCTCCAGTAGAAGGGCCGTCGCAATCAAACCAAGATATTTGCCGAGCAGGATCTGTGTCCGGCTTATCGGCCTGCTAACCATCAGCAGCAGCGTCCCGCGGTCGCTCTCGCCTGAGATGAGCCCGAGGCCCGTGCTGCCGATCGTCAGGTAACTCAGGAAAAATCCCGCCATCCAGAGGAATGAAAACAGGATGAAGTAACCGACCAGAAACCCGGTCTGCATCTCCAGTGACATGCGGCCGTCGCCGAACTTGTCCTGCCAGACCGCCAGCGGGAAGAACCAGCCGGGGATCGATCCGAGCGCCAGCAGTGCCACCGTCCGACGGGCCGTCAGCAGATCACGGATCGTCTTGGTCATCACGACGAGGAATGGCATCCCTTACTCCCCCTCTTCCTCGTCCATACCGACCATCTTGCGATAGATGTCCGGGAGGCTGGTCCTGTCCTCACTGATATGATCCAGGTCTGCGCCAGCGTCGCTCACGGCCCGCATGATCTCCCGCCGGAGCGCATCTCCGTCCTCGGCCACGAGGTGTACGAAATCGTCGGCGTCTACCCAGCCCTCCTCCAGGGTTTCACCCCGGCGGAGTATCTCCAGAACGGCCTCATTAGCCGATGTCCGGAGCAGGTACTGGTTCTCGGAGAACTGCTCCCTGAGATGATCAACCCCGCCGCTGACAACGATCTTGCCGTGGTTGATCATCGTGATCGAATCGACGATCTGCTCAAGTTCCGGGAGGATATGGCTACTCAGGAATATCGTCGTACCCTGCTCACGGGCCAGCGATACAAGCCGGTCCATGATGGCGAGCCTGCCGGTGGGGTCCATGTTGGCGGTGGGCTCGTCCAGGATGAGCAGCTCCGGCTCATGGATCATCGCCTGGGCGAGACAGAGACGCTGGCGTTGCCCCGCGCTGTAGTTCTTCGATCCCCGGTCGGCGAACTCTCCCAGGTCCAGTGAGTCCAGTAGTGCGTACGCCCGTTCCCCGGCCAGTTTTCGGGGCACACCGCACACGCGGGCCATGAAGACAAGGAAGTCGAACGCGGTCATATCGTCATAGAGCGACGGATGTTCGGGCGCGTAACCCAGGAGGGCGCGAGAGGCGTGCGAGCCTATCGGATGTCCGCCGATCCACGCCTCGCCGGAGGTCGCACGGAGGCCGCCGATGAGCATCTTGATGGTCGTGGTCTTGCCGGCCCCGTTGGGCCCGACAAAACCATGAATCGTGCCGCGCTCGACAGCCATATCGGCGTCATCTACGGCCGTGAAACCCCCAAATTTTTTCGTCAGCCCCAGGGTGTTGATCATCGGCCCATCAACCATTGCTCGCCGCCCCTCTTCGTAATCGACGCACGAATGTGGCCGCCGGCAGCCAGAACGCGCCTGCCATTAACGCCGCCGTCAGGAGGATCGTCCAGAAGACGATGCTCGAACCCTTGTTTATGTTCACGGACACGGTCGTGTAGACGCCGCGTCCATACTCGTCCAGGGATCGGACCGTCACCCGGTGTTCGCCAGCCGTGAGCGGCACGCTGGCATAGTCAAGGTTTGTGCGCGCCATCTCCAGCCCGTCCACGATGACCTGGTTGAATGACCCCGGCGCAACTCCGGTCCAGGAAACCTGCAACGGCGATCCACCGGTTGCCGGCGCCGAAATCTTCAAACGATTCGCCACGTCGAGAAGATAGATCTCCCCGGACGAACCGGTGAGGGCGAGTCCGCCCCCGGTTCCTCCATCCCCGGTACCAAGGTTGATGAACTTCGACCCGGATACGCGGAAGTCGGCGATGGCGCGTTCCACGGCGACATCCACGACAAACACGCCATATTGCTTTCGCTCCGCCTCTCTGCCTGTGGCCGTGACCAGTGCGACCTCCGGCGATCCATCGCCGTTGAGGTCTCCGGCATCCGTGACCGCTAACCCCGGGTGCCACCTGGCGTCCTGCTTGCGACGTTCGTCGATCTCTTCCAGGATCACCAGGGCGATCACCTCGTCCCGGAGCACGTCTATCACAACCAGCTCGGCGCCGGCCTGGAACGTGGTGTGCCTCGTAATAGCCAGGTCAGCGATCCCGTCCCCTGAGACGTCAGAGATCGCCGCAGCCGGCATCACCCGGAACCCCGAACCGGTGTCGTTGAACAGGAAAGACTCTTTAAAGCCCTGGTACTCCCAGATCACTTCGCCTGAACCACCACCGATCACGCGAAGCCGGGGACCCTCACGACCCTCCACCCACATCTCATACGAGAGGATATCGGGCGTACCGTCTCCGTCCAGGTCGCCGGTCGGTTCCAACGTCCGTGAATTGGGCTCGAACGGGTCCAACTCCAGCAAAGTGTCCCCGCTAACTCCCGATACCAGGACGGCCCTGCCAGGCTGATTCTCACGCCATTCCATGAAGAAGATGTCATCGAAACCGTCGCCGTTGGTGTCATCGGTTGTCATCGCCTGGGAACGATCAGGTGGTAACTCCGGCAGGGCCGTCAACGGTCCGGGCTCATACTCCAGATCGCCCCCATCCAGCGCGCTCAACAACGGCCGCGTCCCTTCCCGCCCAACCAGCAGAAGATCATCGATTCCGTCCGCGTTCAGGTCTCCGGCGACGCGAACGGGGATGAGGTCTCCGAACTGCTCCACGGTAGCCGGGAATGCCATCGCGCCAGAGTTCGCATCCCCGAACGGTGTCTGGTAGGCGCCGGAATTGAACGTGCGCGTCCAGAGCAAGTCACCCTCGACATCGATCATGAAAACATCCTGGTTGTTTGCAGCGATAAGGGCGAGCCCCGAGCCGAGACCGGGAACGCGCAACGCGCCCAGGTAGCCGATGCGTTTGTCGATCCGCTTGTTCCACTCGTCGTTCTGGAGCTGCTGGCGCCACTGTTCCACCTGCCCGCTCAGTTCGCCGCTCTCGAAATCTCGCCAGCGACTCGCCTCGAATTCGCTACGTTGCAGCATCACGGCCTGATCGAGATCGTCACGCCAGCCATCTTCCACGGTTGGCCGTGTATCCCATAGCTGGGCTCGAAGCTCCTCGCGACGCTCGTCCCGGAAAACCTGCAATTCGTTCTGAAGATCAACTTCAAACTCGGTCCCTGAACCCTCACCGGGATCGGTATCCGAACCGGCGGCCGCGACCTCGAAATCTGACCGCTTGCCATCCGCGAACTGAGTGATGAGCGACTCGTCAACCCCGAGACCCCGAAGCCGGTCGATATCCTCCTGTAACCGGGCGTCAAACTCCGCTTGTTGCACCTCCGTCGGCCCACCGGTTCCCGACGAGGACTCATCGGCCAGCTCTTGCTCCTGGCGCCGTTGCTGCTCCAATTCATCTGCCTGTTCCCGAAGTTGCTCCTCGATCGCGGGATCCTGGTTCGCCAGGTGCTCGTTCCACCTCTGTTCCAGGTTGCGTTCGAATTCGTCTCTCAGGTTTGCTTCCTGGCCCTGCCACTCCTGATCCAACTGCCGGGTGAACTCATCGCCGATCTGTGCCAGGACGCGTCGCTCCACCTCCTCCGGATCGGTGAGCAGTGCCTCCCACTCGCCGTAGTAAGACTCGGATACGATCGGCTGATTCAACAGAACCGTGCCATCATCCCCGCTCAAAGCCACGACGCCGGATCCCTCGAATCGTCTCTGCCCTTCGTTGTGCCAGCCGTCTACCGGCTGCGTAAACCCGATGATGTCCTGTTTGCCATCGCCATTCAGGTCCGGAGCCGGTTGGACATCTGCGATACCGCCGGTCAGATCGAACTCGTCTTCCTCCATCTCGTAGGTCCACACGTTCTCCTGCGTGGCGCCGTCGACGAGGTAAACAAACCTCGTGCGTGGGCGTCTGTACTGGTCACGATCCGAGATCGTGCCGGAATAAACCAGGATGTCCGTCGCTGCATCGCCGGTGAAATCGCCGCGAAGCGTGGTCGCCTGCCCCGGCGGGGCTGCTGTCCATCCGGTGCCGTCCCACGTGCCCGCCATCTGTCCGTAACGGGAGGCGGCCGTGAAATCATCATCGCCAAATTCGAGGTAGAACCACGCACCGGAACGCCGGCCCGGTACACCCAGCGGTGAGACCCCGGCCTCGACTGGCGAGCCATCAAGCAGCGAGATCGCCTTGCTGTTCTCCGCTGGTGCGATTATTGCCGGCTCACCGTCACGCATGACAAACTCCAGGTCAGCACTTGTGGCCAGCCCGATGGTCCTGTTCTCCCAGACGATGTCGCCGTTGGAAGGATCGAGCATGAAGAGGCCTGCGCCCCTCGGCTCGAGGCTCTGCATCGCTGCCTGTCCAAGGTAAACGCTCACTACCAGGGAAAGACGATCACCCGGGGGATCAGGAACCGGGTGAAGCCTGAGATTGAAGAAGTTGAAGTCACCCGGCCGGGTAGCCTTGTTGCTCTTGGCCCGGTAATAGGTAGACAGCATGGCGTCGACGTATTCCAGGATCTGGGTGCTCTAGACCACCGTGCCATCATCAAGGTCGATGAGCCGGGCCGTCCCATCCTCGGCAGTGACTATCGCAGCCCGGTCCGATCCGTTATCTACAGGAAGAATGTCAAAGACCGAGCGGTCGACCGATTGTTTCCGCTCGCCTTCCTCGTCCAACGGCGCGTAAGACCCGACAAGCTTCCGCTCCCAGAGGCGAGTTCCGTCGCTTCCACTGAGCGCCCGCAGTACGCCGTCCTGTCCGCCAACGACGAGGTCCGCAACGCCGTCGCCATCGATATCCGGGGCCGCTACCACCTTCCACACGTTATCCAGCGCCTCGAACGTCCACAGCCGGTCCCCGGACCGACCGTCGATCGCGTGCACCAGATACCCGGACGTCACCGCTATATCCAGTATCTCGTCCGAGTTCAGGTCCACGGCCTCCAGGTCATACGTCTGGGTCTGCTGCTCCGTCCACATCAGGTTATCGATGAAGACCTCCTGGGCCGGGACGTAATCCCACAATTTCTCCCCCGTGGCCGTGTCGTATGCCCGTACGTTGGGAAAGAAGACATCACCGACCACGAGCACCACTTCGGGCGCTTCGTTTCCGGAGAGATCATCCACCAGTGCGATGCCCGTCACGGCTGACGACGTCGGGATGTGGAGGATGACATCAGAGCCGGACAGGATGTACAGGCCGGCGCTGGTGGGGAACAGGACCTCGGTGTCGCCGTCGCCAGTCAGATCTGCCCCGACCAGCTCGCCCGTGATGGAACCGGACATGCCAACGTTCAGAGTACGAACGGACGGCGTCGTGGCCAGTTGCGCCGTCTGGGCGGCCCGCTGCTGATCGCCGGGAAGGATCGCGAGCGCTGCGTCCATGACACCACTCGTACGAATAGTGGTCAATAAAAGAGCGGCCGCGACAACGGCCGCCATGAGAACTCGGCGATCCAAGAATCCCCCTGTTCGGAGACGAACAGTTCCAGTGAACGCCTCAATCATGCACGCAGTGACGTGAGGAATGTGTGAAGGCCGCCAATCAAGAGCCTGCCGGTGGAACGCCATGTTCGGTCTTTCGTGCGCTCACGACTAACTCACATCTGACCGATTAATCTGAGCGTCACAGCCAACTAGGGAGCAGAACCATGGCAGGTAATGATCCGATGCAGCGCGAGCGTTACGCACACGGTTATTCCGAGCCGATGGTACGTGTCATGGCGAGCCGAACAGCGGACATTTACGCGAAGTTTCTGCTCCCCTACCTGACGCCGGGTATGCGCTTGCTCGACTGCGGATGCGGTCCCGGGTCGATCACCGTTGGCCTGGCCCGGGCGGTAAGCCCCGGCGAAACGATCGGGATTGACGTAGAGCAAAGCCAGGCGGATGCCGCAACTGACGCAGCGAAGCGCGAAGGAATCGGAAATGCCCGATTCCAAGTGGCCAGCATCTACGATCTTCCCTTCGATGACGACAGCTTTGACGTTGCATTCATGCACGCGGTACTTGAGCACCTTGACCGGCCAGTTGATGGCCTCGCGGAGGTTCTGCGCGTCCTCAAACCGGGCGGCCAGGCCGGGATCTCCCACAGCGATTTCGGGGTAGATGTAGTGACGCCACCGTCCCCGTTTCTTCAAATGATCAGGACCCGAACGACCGATCACTGGTTGAGCGAAGGAATGGATCCATACATCGGACGGCACCAGCAGGCCCTCATGCGCCGGGCAGGATTCACCGCCCTTGAGACGACTGTCACAGATAATGGCCAGGGAATGGCGATGGGAGACGACGCACCCCGCATGTTGCGGGATCATCGAGATCTTTTCGTTCACGCGGGCATGTTGTCATCGGCGGAAGCCGATGATGATGCCCTGATCACTGGCTACATCGAAGAGATGGAGGAGTGGAGGAAAGATCCCGATCGCACCTACATCTTCTCGTTGGGCTGCCAGACAGTGGGCAGCAAGCCGGGGTAGACCCTCTTCCGTTTCGCGGGAGATCGACGCCACTCCCCGGGCCAACAGCTTCCCCAAAATCTCGCCAACAGGCGTACCCTCGTCCACGACCTCAGAATCAATACCGCCGTGTGGCAATTCATATCCCTCTGAGGCGGAGCAATCCCGCCCCGAGGCAACCCTCACGCCCTGAGGCCCTCGAAGGGCCGTCACGGAGCTACCATGAAGATCACCAGAATCACCCCCTACCTCGTAGCGAACGAAACCCGGAGTGGCGCCAACCGGAGCCTTGGATGGAACTGGCTCTTCGTCAAGGTCGAGACCGACGAAGGCGTAATCGGCTGGGGCGAGTGCGGCATCCAGGCGCGTGGCAGCGGTCCGGCGATGGTCGAGGCCGTCAGGCTGGCCTCGGAGGCGTTGATCGGTGAAAACCCCGCCGACATTGAGCGTCTCTGGCATAAGGTGTACCGGCTGTTCAGTTACCTGGGTTCTCGCGGTTTCGGCACCAGCCTTGCCGCCGGGTTCGACGTCGCCCTCTGGGACATCAAGGGCAAAGCGGCCGGGATGCCGATCTACGATCTGCTTGGCGGTCGGTTCCGTGACCCGGTGCGGCTCTACTGCAACGTCTGGTTCCAGGGCTGCTCAACTCCGGAAGAGTACGCCACCGCCGCACAGAAGAACCTGCTGGATCTGGGCCACCAGGCCTGCAAGCTGGACCCGTTCCGGGAGATGCTGCCCTACCACACCATGTACCAGGACGGGCAGATCAGCGAGGCCGGTGAGCAGGAGGGCTACGACATCGTCGCCGCCGTGCGAGAGGTCGTCGGGCCGAAGTTCGAGATCCTGATCGACGCCCACGGCCACTACAACGTGCCGACCGCAATCAGGCTCGCCAACAACCTGTTTGAGCAGTCGAACATCGGCTGGTTCGAGGAGCCGCTGCCGCCGGAGGGTACGAAAGCCCTGAAGCAGGTGCGTGAGAAGACCAACGCGCCGATCTGCATCGGCGAAAGGCTGTACACACGCTGGGACTTCTTGCAGGTCTTCGAAAACGGACTGGCCGACTACGTAATGCCGGACACCATCTGGACCGGGGGCATCTCGGAGGTCAAAAAGATCGCCACGATGGCCGAGACCTACTACGTCCCGATCTCGCCCCACGTAGTGCCAGGCGGCCCGCTGGAGATCATCGCCGCCGCCCACGTGATGAGCACCGTCCCCAACTTCTACCGGCTCGAACACGCGCAGTCGCTGATCCCGGCCCACAACGACCTGCTGCAAGAGCCGTACGTCATCAAGGACGGAGCAATCCACCTCAACGACAAACCCGGCCTCGGCTTCGAGTTGGACGAGGAAAAAGTAATAGCCTCAAGCATCAACCTGTAGCCGACAACCGAAACTGAGCTTCTCAACCGCGTCCTGAGGCTCTCGAAGGACCGGAGTCCCGCAATTACACCACGGGGGACGAAGGCAACACACCCGCACCCGTCCCACAGTCACACCATGGAGCCAACACTCCGTCGAGCAACGCGCCACATCGACACCATTATTAAGACTCAACGAGTCCAGTAATGAGCGGTGCAACAAAAGGGCTTGAAGTGTTGTATGAGGCACATCGGCTCACTCAGGCCGGACGAGTTGACGCGACCCCGCGAGTCCTAGGTGCAGTCGACATTCCTGCAAGGTTCCCTTCGAAAAGTCACCGCCTGATCGGAAAAATCACTGGCCTCGGCGGCCTCTTGAGTCCCGAAACTCTCCATGATTAACAATTCGTCCAGCCTACTTTCGGCGCCCGGTTGAACCTCGTACTTCAAATAGTGGGTTGGAGGGTCACTCCCATAATCTTCCTCGATGCGGATGATCCCCGCCGAATCGTCTCCAGTAACAACGTAGAGCTTGTTAATCCCGATCGGCTCCCCTTCGTACAGCGCTTTGCCTACAACCCCCAGGCGTCTCTGTTCGACAAAGAGGCCAGACATCGTAGGGAATTCTTCCAGGGTCTTCCAGTACGATTCTTGGTGGAAGTCCGCCTTTTGCTGGAGATTGACCACCGACCAGCCCGTGCCTCCCTCGATTCCTCCGAAGGCGTCTGCGAGGTCGTCCTTGAACCAGATGCCCCACAACGTGTCCTGGTAATTGATACTCAGCCGGCTGTCTTCTAAGTCGGAATAGGGGATTGTTCCTTGCTCGATCAGGCCCTCATAGGTTGCCTGATACGAAGCCAGTATTTCCTCCCGTACGTCTTCAGTGAAATAGTCCAGGGGATTGACTCGCGTATTCCACCACTCCTCGGGATTCCGAGTCAGACCGGCATCGATATCGAAGTCTTGCACGCCGAAATCCACTCCATGAACAGGGTTGGATGGGGAATACATGTAGCCGATATGGGTTCCCGCATCGAAAACAACGTAACCGTTCGGAGAACTCTCTACTGCGGCCCGGATTTCATCGCGCAACGTCAGATGCCCGTAGAAGAGCTTGATCGTGGGAGAGGCGTCGAAAAATAGCGCAACATTGACCAGCACTTTCTCACCGTTGACGACTTCCTCCACACCTTCGTAGCTTTCAAAAAATCTTATCCCCTGGTCGTATATGACTCCCCTGGCCGGTAAGTAGACCTTTGCCAAATCCCCGGGACACGCCGAGATATACCACTTCTTCGGTCCTTCAGCATGATTGGTGTTGAGGTAGTCAAAGAACGGTCTGAGCATCGGGTATTCAGTACACGTACTCGTCGGGCCGAACACGACATCGAAATCTACCGGCGCGTGGGTGAAACCAACGTAATCCCACGTAAAGATAGAAGATGGCGTAGGTACAGGGGTTGGGATCGCAGGGATGGGTGTCGGCGATGGTGTCGGCGACGGGCTAGATCGTGGTGTTAACGATGGTACGGGAGTGGGAAGTGAGTCGCTGGAAGCAGTTGGAATCACGACAGACGTGGCCGGCGGAGAAAGCCCGGACGGGGACACCGGTGTCGGTTTGCCTACCGGCAGGGCGGTCGCCGTCACGTCCGACGATGGAGCGTCGGCCAGTAGGACCTCACCGTCAGTTTTCGGTGTTTGAGTCCCTGCCGGCGCCGGGGCAGGCTCGACCGTAGACGTGCGAGTCGCCGTGACCGTTGGAGCGCTTGTCCTGGCAACTTGCGGAACACCCGAAGTCGAATCGCCAGCGTTTGCACAGGCAGCCAGCGCGACTATCGAAGCGATGCCAACCAAAGATCGGAGAACAACAGGGCCAATCGGTTGCTTGCACATAGAGGAAGTCTCGTTACTGACAGCCCTTTCCGCCAATGGTCACGGCCACAGCTTTGATAGGTGGCGATCCCCCATTTGTACCAGGCCAGGTCTGTCTCTCGTCGATGCAACAGAAGCGGGCAGAACGCAACCGGGATCCTTCAAGTCGCCGGGACGAAATCCCTTCCATTTTGCCCCCTCTCCCGGCGGGAGAGGGTTGGGAGCCTGCCCTTCCGTTAGTCGGAAAGGTGAGGGGGCGAGGCCTAAGGCCTAGCATCGCAAGAGCGCCCCGCCCTCCCGGCAACAGAAAGAACGTCGAGACAGGCGCCGACAAAAACAGCGTAGCTGCACCTCCGACCCAAAATCGGTGATCGCGCGATCACGCCCTGCACGAGCGCCCTTCGATGTATGAGGGTGGCACCTGGCGTTTTACCGACGTGACGAGTTATATGCCGGGAGATCCTTCGGCTTCGACCTCAGGATGGGCATATATGCCCAGGATGACGGTTCGCCGGGTGGTCGTTGATTCATATGTCGGGGCGTATGGCTGGCCGTATTTGCCCCCTCTCCCCGGCGCGGGAGAGGCCTACATACTTCAAGGGTGAGGGGGATCGCTGACAGGCGATCAACGCGCCAACACAGGTCACGCGCCACACGGTCCTTCGAGTGACTCAGGACACGGTGAAACGCCTCAGGACGCTTTCGTGTATCCCCAACTGTTTCCGCCCCCTTGTATCATCCAACCCCTTGTGTCCACTCGAAAAGAATCGCGAAAAGAGTCCCGATGAGCAGACCGAACATCATCCTGATCAACTGCGACGACCTCGGATACGGCGATCTCGGCGTTTACGGGTCACAGATCAACAGGACGCCCGCCATCGACCGAATGGCCCAAGAGGGAGTGCGGTTCACGGACTTTTACATGGCGTCCCCGGTCTGCTCGCCATCGCGTGGGGCGATGATGACCGGCTGCTACCCGCCGCGAATCAGCTTCGGCGACTTCGATGGAAAGTGGGTGCTGTACCCGGGTGACTCGATGGGCCTTAACCCGGACGAAACCACAATCGCAGGTGCGTTGAAAGAGGTCGGATACAGCACCAAGATCATCGGCAAGTGGCACTGCGGCGACCAGCCCGAGTTCCTGCCCACCAATCACGGTTTCGACAGCTACTTCGGCCTGCCGTACAGCAACGACATGGGCCGACAGATTGACGATCCGGACACGACGGATCCGGAACGTGTCGAACAACTCAGAGCCCGTCCACCGCTGCCGCTTATCCGTGACGAGGAAGTCGTCCAGCAGCAGCCGGACCTGCGGGCCTTGACTGAGCGTTACGCCGAGGAAGCGACCCGGTTTATCCGCGACAACCGGGACGGCCCCTTTTTCCTCTATTTCGCCCACATGTACGTGCATCTGCCCCTGTACGCGCCCGACGGAATGGTCGATGCGTCTGAAAACGGGGATTACGGCGCCTGTGTCGCGGGCGTTGACTGGGTGACCGACGTCCTGCTAAGCGAGTTGAAACGACAGGGGATCGACGACAACACACTCGTGATATTCACGAGCGATAACGGTTCACGCATGCAGGGCCAGGGCGGAAGCAACGGCCCGCTCCGGGGACGGAAAGGCGGCACGTACGAAGGTGGCCTGCGCGTCCCGTGCATCATGCGCTGGCCCGGTCAGATTCCCACGGGCGAAGTGCGCAGCGAGATTGCGACGTCGATCGACCTGTTCCCGACGATCGCCGGAATCGCCGACGCACAGGTACCACGGGATCGGATCATCGATGGCGAAGACCTCTCTCCCCTCATGTTCACGCAGGGCAAGGTTGAGCCGCCGCGAGACACCTTTTTCTACTACATGAGCAACCGGCTCGAGGCCGTCCGAAAGGGCAAGTGGAAGCTCCACGTTTCACGGGAGACGCGCCCTGACCAGCGCACCGGCGTTCCCAACCCGGAGGATCTCGCGGCCGACGCGGCGGCTGTTCCCGGCCTGTTCGATCTTGAGTCGGACATCGGGGAGACCACGAACGTGTACGACCTGCACCCGGATATCGTGGCCGAGCTAACGGCGCTGGTGGAGGCCTGCCGCGAGGACATCGGCGACGAGGCCACCGGGGTGATCGGCCGGAACGTCCGGCCAGCGGGTCACGTCGATAACGCTCAACCGCTAACTTTCTACGACCCCGAGCACCCATACATTTACGCCGAATACGACAAGTACGAACGAGGCTGATCCCGGGAAACGCAGGGGCGACCCCCTGTGGTCGCCCGAGGGAACCGCGGTCCGGTGGAGACACGGGATCCATGGCTTCGGGGGCAGACACGGGGGCCTGCCCCTACGGTTGCCGCTTGCCCACGGCTTCGGGCCTTTTGACGCTAACTGGCGGGGTCAGGCGCTCTGGTCGATCCAGGGCCGTTCATTATCCACTCAGAAATCGCCACCGGATTGATTTCTTCCCCACCACCGGCCTTCCGGAGGACAGAGACCAGCATTCTCACGAAATCGGGGCTGCTGACCGCCTGTATTGTCCATTCGTGAGTGTCGACGGCGTGCCGCTGCACAGAGTGAACCAACTCTTGTAGCGTATTCCCGCCGAACGCATGATCGCAATCGACATCGAAATCTTTGCAGTTGATAGAGATTGTCACGTCGATCTCCTTGTTTGCCTCGTTGGTCGCGCTGGCTTCGCCCGACGTACCTGTCGATTTCATGCGAAAGGCGGTGCGATAAGCCGTGATGATACCGAAAAGCTTCTGAGGTCGTCCCTTCCCCCGCGGGGAGAAGCACATTCGGACCCGTAGGGGCGACCCCCTGTGGTCGCCCGAGGATGGGCGCGGTTTCGGGGGCGGACACGGGGACTGCGGTTTCGCGAGCAGACACGGGTGTTCGTGGTTTCGGGGGCAGCAGACACGGGGGCTGCGGTTTCGCGAGCAGACACGGGTGTTTGTGGTTTCGGGGGCAGACACAGGGGCCTGCCCCTACGGATGCGGTGTGACATCCGGGCATCGACAAACCCACGCACGTTGTGCGACATATTCGGCGACACCATGACGTACAACCCCGATGTTCACCGTCGCCGTTCCCTGCGCTTGCCTGGTTACGACTATCGGGGCTCCGGAGGCTATTTCGTCACGATATGCGCGCAAGATCGAGCGTGCCTGTTCGGCGAGATCGTGGGCGATCGCATGCAGCTGAATGGCGCCGGGCTCATGGTCCATACGGCGTGGAATGAACTGCCAGCGTTCTACCCGTCCGTGGGGATTGACGGGTTCGTCGTGATGCCCAACCACCTGCATGGGATCATCAACCGCCCGGACGACATTCACGACGTGACGTTGTCGCTAGGTGATGTAGTGCAACGTTTCAAGACGATTACGACCACGCGTTATATCACCGGCGTCAGACGATCTGGATGGCAGAGATTCCGCGGCAGGTTATGGCAACGAAATTATTACGAACACGTCGTGAGAGACGACGATGACCGCAATCGCATCCGCCGTTACATCCACGAGAACCCCCTGCGCTGGTCACTCGATCCGGCAAACCCGGGCGCGCCGATCCTCTGAATAAACCTCAACCCGTAGGGGCGACCCCCTGTGGTCGCCCGAGGATGGGCATGGTTTCGCGGACAGACACCGGTGTTCGTGGTTTCGGGGGCAGACACGGGGACTGCGGTTTCGCGAGCAGACACGGGTGTTTGTGGTTTCGGGGGCAGCAGACACGGGGGCTG
>JASLLE010000006.1 GCA_030747175.1 Dehalococcoidia bacterium
AAATGAAGATCACGGACATCAAGACCTATGTAGTCAAAGTGAGCGACCAGAGCAGCCCCTGGCCCTGGTTGTTCGTCGAGGTCGAGACGGACGAAGGCATCACCGGCCTCGGGGAAGCCACCGACACTCACGCCGCTCCGGCCCTCATAACGGCCTTCGAGACGATCAAGCCGATGATCGTCGGGGAGGACCCGGCGAACATCGAGGAGATCTGGCAGCGCATCTTCCACAGCTTCTCGAACATCAACGGTCGCGGCTTCACCTCACACCTGATCAGCGCCATAGACACCGCCCTCTGGGACATCAGGGGCAAGGTACTCGGCCAGCCGATATACAACCTGATCGGGGGACCCGTCCGGGACCGCGTGCCGCTCTATACGCACATCCAGGACATCAGGCAGGCAAACGGACTCCAGGATGCTTACGACCAGACGAAACGGGTTATTTCCGAGGGCTACACCGCGATAAAGACAGACCCGTTCAACCTGCAACGCCCGTCCGGGCCGCGTCACTGGGGCGCGGACAAGATCGAACGGCTCGCTCCCGAAGCGATCAGGGAGGCGGTCGACTGGATGGATACCGTCCGCGATGCCGCCGGACCGGAAGCCGAGTTGATGGTGGACGCGCACGCCCGCTTCGATACGGCGAGCGCTATCGCCGCCGGACAGGCGCTGGAGCACGTCAACCTGATCTGGTACGAGGAACCGGTCCCGCCGCAGAACTACGCCGCCCTCCAGCAAGTCCGAGAGAACACCAGCATCCCGCTCTGCATGGGCGAGCGCCACTTCACCCGCTACGACTACCTGCCCCTGTTTGAGCATCGGCTTGTTGATTACGTGATGCCGGACATCCTCTGGACCGGCGGCATCTCCGAGATGAAGCGCATCGGCTCCATGGCCGAGGCCTACTACGTCCGGATCGCACCGCACGACGCGATGGGCCCCGTGTCGATCATTTCAGGCTTCCACTGCTCAATGACCATGCCCAATCTCTACCGGCTGGAGTGCCTCCACACGTGGTTCGACGACTTCGCAAAGATCCTCGATCCGATGTTCCGGTACGAGGGAGACAGCATCCTGCCGACGGATGAACCCGGTCTCGGTATAGCCCTCAATCACGAGGTGCTGGACCGGTACATCGTCCAGCCAGAAGCGTTCATCAACTTCGGTTGATGCGCGTCACATCCCTGATCGGATCTTCACGAGTCAAGCTAAAACTGGAACAACCCGATGAAAATCACTGACATCAAGACATACATCGTCTCACCGATCCCGGGCAGCCCCTGGGTGTTCGTGGAGGTGGAGACCGATGAGGGCATAACCGGCCTCGGTGAATGCACTGACTACCGGAGCGGCCCGATGCTGGTCGCAGGCATCGAGGCGGTTAAGGCGATGGTCGTGGGTGAGGACCCTGCGCACATCGAGGAGATCTGGCAGAGGATCTTCCGCCAGTATTCGTCGCTCAGCGGACGCGGGTTCATCTCGCACCTGATCAGCGGCATAGACATAGCGCTCTGGGACATCCGCGGGCAGGTGCTCGGCCAGCCGATCTACAAACTGCTTGGCGGTCCTGTCCGGGACCGCGTGCCGCTCTACACACATATCCAGGATCAGTGGTACGACGGCGTCACCATCGACGACGCTGTCGCGGCCGCGAAGCAGACTCTCGCCGACGGCCATGACGCCATAAAGACGGACCCGTTCAAGTGGCAACGGTCTCTTACGGGAGAGTTCACCGGCGCGGACCGCGTTGAGTACCTGTCGCCGCGCGCTATTGGCGAGGCTATCGACTGGATGGACGCCGTGCGGGAAGCCGTTGGCCCGGAGACGGAGCTGATGGTGGATGCCCACGGCCGGTTCGATGTGGCGTCGGCGATAGCGGCCGGGAGGGCACTGGAGCACGTCAACTTGATCTGGTACGAAGAGCCCGTTCCGCCGGAAAGCTTCAAAGCGCTTCGGCAGGTGCGTGAAAGCACGGACATTCCGATCTGCATGGGCGAGCGACACTTCACGCGCTACGACTACGTCCCGATGCTTGAAGAGCGCCTGGTTGACTTCATCATGCCGGACATCTCCTGGACCGGCGGCATCTCGGAAATGATGCGGATCGCCTCACTGGCCGAGCCGTTCTACGTGCGCATCAGCCCGCACGATGCTCTCGGCCCGGTTTCGATCATGGCCGGGTTCCATTGCTCGATGACCATCCCCAACTTCTACCGGCTCGAATGTCTCCACACCAGGTTCCCGGATTTCGCCAAAATCATGGACCCGATGTTTGAGTACGAGGGCAAATGGATCAACCCGACGGATCGTCCGGGACTCGGCGTCGCCCTGAACCATGAGACCTTCGACGAGTTCCTCGTGGACCCGGCGAGCGAACATGCCAGGGCGTTCCGCTGAGCGGGGAAGTCAGGATGTTGGGCCGGGGAGAGGTTCCCACAGGGAAACCCCTGACCTTCCCCGTGCTATCGCGCCCGACGCCGGGCGCGATCCTGGAATAGACGCGGGCGATTTCCCCCTCAGAATCAACTTCTCACGAACGATACCCGCTCGAGTGGACACGGAATTTAACGAGGATTTCAATAAGTTGGTTCCTGTCAACGCTGCAAGGCATCTCGCGCGGGCGTAGACTCCCCGCCGGAATCGAAACACAACCAACGGATCGATTCCAGATGTAAGATCGACTGACCGGATGCACGGGAATGATCGACCGTGCGCCCGGCAGCCCCGGAGAATCAGGCACATCGTGCAGGGCGTGACCAGGGCGTCCGATATTTGAGAGGCTTGAAACGGCCAGCAAAGCAAACCCCGGTCAAAACCTATTAAGCGTCGCAGGGAGACCGAACCGGCGGAAAATCCCACCCCCTGCGCAGTCCGCCAGTGTCCTCTGGCGACTGGCTAAACTCACCACCACGACAAGCCCCTGGCTTCTGGCCTTCGGCTTCTTCACGATCCTCGGGACGTCCGTATTCTTCGTGACGATTCCGATGCTGCTGGGCAGCGCGGTTGACGACGCCATCAAGCTCGTCGACGAGGGTACGGATTCAGGTGCGGCGCGGGCTGCCCTGCTTGACGCGGCCATCGTGCTCATCGCCGTGAGCGTGTTGAGGGGCGTATTCGCTTACGGCCAGATGTACGCCGGGGAAGTGCTGGGCCAGACCCTGGCTACGGCGCTTCGGAACCAGTACTACGAAAAACTCCAGCGCCTGAGCTTCTCGTTCCACGACAACGCCCACACTGGGAACCTGATGTCCCGCGGCATCTCGGATATCGACGGCGTGCGGATGTTCGCCCACACCGGCATGCTGCGCGTTCTCTATCTGATCCTGCTGCTGGCCGGCAGCGCTTACCTGATGTTGAAGCTGGACTGGCAGCTCGGTCTTCTCACCCTCGCATTCGTGCCGATCGTCGCTTTCCGGGGCACGATCATGCGGCTGCGTTCACGGAACATCTGGATCCAGATCCAGGAGCAGATGGGCATCGTCAACACGGCCCTCCAGGAGAACCTGGGTGGCGTCCGTGTTGTCAGATCTTTTGCCGGACAAAAACACGAAGAGAAGAAGTTCGCCACTTCCTCTGAAGAAGTCAGGGGCCTGATGGACCAGGCTGCCGAGATTCGAGCATCGAACGGCAGCTTCATGTCTTTCTCGTTACTCGTCGCCTACTCGGTCCTCCTGTGGTTTGGCGGGAGCAAGGTTATTGACGGCGAAATGAGCGTGGGGGATCTAACGCGTTTCCTGACATTCCTCGGGCTGCTCCAGATGCCGATCAGGATGCTCCCGATGCTCATCAATTCATGGGCAAGGGCGTCGTCAGGTGGTGCCCGACTGTTTGAGGTTCTTGACCTGGAACTTCCAATCCGGAACAGCCCGAACGCCCGGCCGTTGCGAATCACCGAAGGCGTGTTGCGCTACGAGGACGTTTCGTTCTCATACGACGACATGCCCGTTATCAAGAACATCAGCTTTGAAGCCAGACCCGGACATACGATCGGAATCGTCGGTCCTCCCGGCAGCGGCAAAACGACCATCGCCCAGCTCGCGCCGCGCCACTACAACGTGGACTCTGGACGCATCACAATCGATGACCAGGACATCAACGGAGTGACGCTGGAGTCACTCCGTCAGCGGGTGCGTCTCGTCCAGCAGGACACGTTCCTGTTCAGGGACACGGTCAGCGACAACATCGCTTACGGCGAACCGGATGCCGAAGAAGGCCGGATCATCGACTCTGCCGAGGACGCCAAGCTGCATCAGCACATCACGGGTATGCCGGAAGGCTACGAATCCATGGTGGGCGAGCGTGGTGTGTCACTCTCCGGCGGCCAGCGTCAGCGCATGGCGATCGCCCGGGCGATCGTGCTCCAGCCCAAGATTTTCATCTTCGACGACTCAACTTCTGCGATCGACGCCGCCACGGAACGGTTGATCCGGGAACAGATCGCGCGACGTGCGGCGGACGCCACGACCATCATCATCGCCCACCGTCTGAGCACGCTACTCAGCGCGGACGAAATCCTCGTCATCGACGAGGGGCGGATCATCGAACGTGGTTCGCATGAAGAGCTGCTGGAGCTCGGCGGTCGATATCGCGAAATGCACGATCTGCAGGTACGCCCGACCGACGATCTCAGCGGTGACTGGCTGACGATGGACGACGCTCCAGAACCGACGGGAAGCGACGACTAATGGCCTCTAACGTCGGCTCCGGGAAGCGACAGCGCAAGTCCACACTCATGGGCGAGGGGAAGCGTCTGCCTCCGGGCCAGTACCTGGACATGGACGACGTATTCGGACCCTCGTTCGATGGAGAGGTATTCAAGCGTTTCCTCGGCTTCGTAACGCCCTACAAGGGCAAGGTTGTCATCGGCCTGATCGCCGTGCTGGCCTTCAGCCTCTCGACACTCGCCGTCCCGCTCGTCGTCCAGTACGCCGTGGACAACGCGCTCGACATAGGCGGGAGCCGGACCGAACTGGCGTGGGTGACCGGGGTCCTGTTGGGCGTAGCCGTTATCAACTGGGGATCCAATCACATCCAGCAGGTGGTCGTCGGCCACATGTCGAACGCCATACTGTTCGACCTCCGCCGCGCCATGTTCCACCACCTGCAGCGCGTCGGCCTGTCCTTCTCGGACAAGACGGAAGTCGGGGCCGTGATGTCCCGTACCCAGGGCGACACCGGCGCTCTCCAGGAGTTCATGGAGACGATGGTTCAGGCCCTCGGTGATATAGCGATCCTGGTCGGGATTATCGCCGTTCTCCTGTTCCTTGACGTACGGCTCGCGCTCCTGGTCCTCACCGTAATCCCGATCATGATGGGACTTCGCCTCGTCTGGCTCCCACGCGCCCGCAAGCGGTTCCTCTACGCACGGGTAACGCAGTCCATCTGCAATGGCGCGCTGGGGCAGAACGTAAACGGCGTGCGCGTCGTCCAGGGTATGCGCCGTGAGCCGGTGAACCTCGCCCGATACGAGGGCCTGACATCGAACAACCTCAAAGCCGCCAAAATGGCCGCCACGTTCAGCGCAATCCTGATGCCGATCGTGGAGCTTCTTACGGGCGTCGCATGGGCCATCGTGATAGTGGTCGGAGGTCTCTTCGTTCTCGACGGCGATATGACCATCGGCACGATGATCGCCTTCCTGATGCTCGTGCGGCAGTTCTTCGACCCCATCCGCAACCTGACGATGCACTACAACGTGCTGCAACGCGCGATGGCCGCCGGCGAGCGTATTTTCGAGCTACTGGACATCCCGACCGAGGTCGAGGACAAAGAGGGCGCAGAGGATCTCGACGAGATCGACGGATCAATCGAGTTTGACCACGTCACGTTTGGTTACAGCCCGGATCACCCGGTCCTTCACGACGTTTCGTTCAGAGTGGAGCCGGGGGAGGTCGTGGCGCTGGTCGGACCCACGGGCTCCGGCAAGACCAGTATCACCGCGCTCGCCCATCGTTTTTACGATGTCCAGGAGGGAACCGTGAATGTGGGCGGGTACGACGTCCGGGACATAACACAGGAGACGCTCGGGCACCACGTGGGGATGGTCCTCCAGGAACCGTTCCTGTTCTCGGAATCGGTTCACGACAACATCCAGTACAACACCGCGGGCGCAACCCGCGAGCAGGTGGTCTCGGCGGCGAAGACCGTCGGCGCGCATGACTTCATCGAGAAGCTTTCAGACGGCTATGACACGGTCCTCGAGGAACGTGGTTCTAACCTGTCGATCGGCCAGCGCCAGCTCATCAGCTTCGCCCGCGCAATCGTGGCGGACACCGAGATCCTCGTCCTTGACGAGGCGACGGCCAGCATCGACAGCTACACCGAGCTGATGATCCAGAAGGCGCTGGCGAAGCTGCTCGAAGGCCGGACGGGCGTGATGATCGCCCACCGACTGGCGACGATCCGTGGCGCGGACAGGATTATCGTGCTGCAGGACGGGCGCATAGTGGAGATCGGCAACCACGACGAGCTGATGGAAGAGAAGAACCTGTACTTCAAGCTCTACTCGCTCAACTACTCCTCGTTCGACGACATCCCGGAAGATATCATCCAGGAAGTAGCGGCGTCGGTAGCGGGAGAATCCAGCCGCTAAAGGCACAGAAAGAACGTCTGGGCGTATCGCCTCACCCCGCGGGCGTATTGCCATACGCCCCTACAAAAGCGTCGACGCTGGATCACTCCCTTCTCCCAGCGGGAGAAGGTGCAGAGCCTGTCCTGAGCCCGACGAAGGAATGAGGGAGAAGTCGCTCAGCCCGAATCGATCAAAGGCGGCCGTAATTCCAACGCGTCCCCCTCTCCCGGTGGGAGGGGCCAGGATGAAGGAGTTTCAACCGTGACGACACAGTCGTCACACTCCCTACAGAAGCGTCCCCTGGGATGACGCGTCGCCGAGTCTGCCCGGTGGCACGCCCGCATGCACAGAGCCTTCTGGAGTCACCCGCCGTCCTCCCGGGGTCCTGATAATGAACCCCAGCTTGAGCAGGAAGGGCTCGACCACGTCCTCAAGCGTCTGTGGCTCCTCGTTGACCGTGGCCGCAATCGCCGCAATACCCGCCGGTCCGCCTCGATACTGGTGCGCCAGCGTCGTCAGGTACAGCCTGTCAAGCCGGTCAAGCCCTAACCCGTCAACGCCTTCCATGTCGAGCGCCGCCGCTGCAACGTCCCGGTCGAGCCGTCCATCGGCCTCGACCTGTGCGAAGTCACGGACGCGCCGCAGGAGACGATTCGCCACCCGGGGCGTACCCCGAGAACGCCGTGCGATCTCCGCCGAGCCCGGCTCGTCCGTTTCCACGCCCAGGATGCCGGCCGACCTCTTGACCACGGAGGTCAACTCTTCGTCCGAGTAGTACTCCATGTGATAGACCATGCCGAAGCGATCCCGTAGCGGCGAACTGAGCAGACCGGCACGGGTCGTCGCCCCCACGAGCGTGAACGGTTGGAGCGGGAAGCTCAGGGTTTTCGCATAAGCGCCGGCGCCCGTCACGAAATCGACGCGATAGTCCTCCATAGCCGAGTACAGGTACTCCTCGACGGCGCTCGAAAGCCGGTGGATCTCGTCGATAAACAGGACTGCTCCGGCTTCAAGATTGGACAGGAGCCCCACCATGTCAGCCGGGCGTTCGAGCGCCGGGCCCGAGGTGTGCTCGAGCCTGACGTTCATCTCACGAGCGATGATGTGGGCGAGGGTGGTCTTGCCGAGTCCCGGCGGCCCGTGGAACAGAACGTGATCGACCGGTTCCCCGCGATTCACGGCCGCTTTGACCGCGATCTTGAGGCTGTGCATCACGTTGCCCTGGCCGACATACTCCCCGAAATCACGCGGCCTTAGCTGGAGAATCGCCTGATCTTCAGACCCGGCGCGCTCTCCGGCCACGATACGCAACTCGGCGTCCGCCGCTTGCTCGGCCTCGTCTCCGTGGTCGTCTTCGCCGCCCAGGGTGACCTTCTGTCTGGCCAAAGCTCCTACCTCTCAGGAGATCAGATCGCTGGCTGCGGACACCGTCCCGCCCCTAACCCGCTATGGCCTGCGCCTTGAAAATCTCTCGGATCAACTCTTCCGGCGCCCCTGCGAGCTCCGGGTCTGCCACGAGCGCCTCGTCCACCTCGCGCTCCGCTTCCGGTTGCCGGTACCCGAGGTTCACGAGAACTTCGATCGCTTCGTCCCGTCCGGTTCCCGCGCCCACCGCCGGCTGGACCGGGGCGTCATAACCCTCGTCCCGGAGCATGGCGGTCTCGATCACCTTCCCTTTGAGCGTGGCGATTATCTTCTGGGCCGCACGGGCGCCGATTCCCGGCATCCGCTGCAGCACGCGCACATCCTCGGCCTCTATCGCCTGGGCGATGGTCGATACGGAAAATATCATCGCCTTTGCCGCACGAACCGGCCCGAGACCCTCAACCTGTATCAACTGCTCGAAAAAAGCGCGCTCATGCCCGCGCTGGAACCCGACGAGGACCGGCTTCGGCTGCCGGTCCGTCACGTGGTAGTACACCTCGAGGCCCAGTTCGTCGCCGACGACCACCGGGCGGGCGGACAGCGCGCTCATCACGAACTGCGGAACGACGATCTGGTAGCCAACACCGGCGGCGTTGATCACGACCGTCTCCGTCGACCTGTCGAACCGGTGGACTTTGCCTTCGATGAAACTGATCAAAATTCTGGCCCCGCTATGCCAATGCCCGGGTTTCCGGAAACCGGATGAGTACCCTGTTGCCGGTTTAAGAAGCGTTCGCCACCGGACTGTCGGACATCATGGCATGACAGATTGCTATGGAGAACGCATCTGCAACGTGTTCGTTGTCGATCCCGGGCAACCTGAGGTGCACGGCCACCGCCCGCTGGACCTGTTCCTTGTCCGCGCGACCTGAACCCGTTACGAGGTTCTTGGCCCGGGTCGGCTCGTAATGGAATACAGGAATGCCCGCTTCGCCCGCCGCAAGAACGGCAACTCCGCGCGCATGACCCATGATGATCGCAGTCTTGAGGTTGCGGTATCGAACATGCAGGTCTTCGACCGCCATCACGTTCGGCTTGTGCTCCTCGATGACCTCGCGAATGTCCTGGTGAATCGCTTTGAGCCTGAACTCCAGCGCATCGGAGGCTTTGGTCTTGGAAAAACCGCCCTCGACCGCCACGTGCGACCGCCCTTTTACGTCGATTACACCGTATCCGGTGGTAACGAGTCCGGGATCTACGCCGATGATTCGCATGTGTGGACGTGTGCCTGGTGCTCTTCGGGAAGCGGATGCGAATCGCGAGAATCGCAGGGCCGGGGACCAGCCGCGCGCGCGGTGGACACAGCAATATTCCCCTTTGCCCGCGTGAGGTGTCAACGCGCCCCCGTCGCTTTGTCGCGCTATGATCTTGGCCGCAAAGAAACAAACGGGCCCGGGTCTTCCCTGAGATCGGCCCGCCGACGTACGCCACAGGCTCGAAGAAACAGAAGAGGAAACATGGCCGAACCCGAATCGATAATGGTGGTCACCCCGCACCCCGACGACTCTGAGTCAGCAGCGGGCGGGACGATCGCCAGATGGTGCGCCGAGGGCAAGAAAGTGACCCTCGTCGTATGCACGAACGGTGATAAGGGGACCAGCGATCGATCGATGAAACCGGCTGATCTTGTCAAGATACGTGAGAAGGAAACACTTGAAGCGGCCCGCGTTTACGGTCTGGCAGGCGTCGAGTTCCTCAGATTTCCTGACCAGGGTCTTGAAGACACCGACGAGTTTCGAGAACGGCTCGTGTGGGCGATACGCACGCACAAGCCGGACCTCCTTATGTGCATCGACCCCGGACGGCCCTACATCCGCCACCGTGACCACTACTACTCTGGCCGTGTGACGCTGGATGCCGTATTCCCGTACTCCCGGGACCACCTTGCGTACCCGGAGCACCTTGAGAACGGGCTTGAACCACACAAGATCGAAGAGATATGGCTGTTCAGGCCGCAAGAACCGAACATCTATGTAGATGTCACCGACTACTTTGAGACCCGTCAGAACGCATTGCACTCACACCTCAGCCAGGTCGGGGCAAGAGACCCGGAACGTGACGAACGCTCCCGCAAGCGACTGGCCGAGACCGGCGAAAAGAACGGTATGGGGTTAGCGGAGTCGTTCATGAAGATCGAGATGTTCAGGTAGATCTATTTCGGGAGAACCAACCGGAAATATCAGAGAATCGATTGCCGAGTCAGGACCGAACGCGATGCAACCGTTTTACACGCAACAACAAGAGTTGCTCAAATCCAACGTTAGCGAGTTCGCCGCCAACGAGGTCGCGCCTTACGCAGCCGAGGTGGACGCCGAAGAAAAGTTCCCGAAACGCCAGATGGAGGGGCTTGCGGAGCTCGGACTTCTCGGCCTGAGCATCGCGGAAGAAGCGGGCGGCGCAGGCGGCGGCTACCGCGATCTGATGGTCGTACTTGAAGAGCTGGGGGC
The DNA here is from genome assembly GCA_030747175.1 of Dehalococcoidia bacterium. Lineage (GTDB taxonomy): Bacteria > Chloroflexota > Dehalococcoidia > Lucifugimonadales > Lucifugimonadaceae. The sequence goes on from JASLLE010000006.1 coordinate 10,446, forward strand.
GGTTTGCGGATCAACCAGCACCGTGCTCGCCACCCACATCTCGCTTTCGGCGCAGACCATCGCCAAATCCGGGGACGATGACCAGCTGCACCGCTGGATTCCGGACATGGCGGCGGGAAAGCGCATCGGCGCGTTCGCGCTAACCGAACCGGGCACCGGTTCGGACGCGCTGATGTTGTCCACGACGGCGGTTCAGGACGGCGACGACTACGTAGTAAACGGCACGAAACACTTCATCACGAACTCCGAAGCGGCGGAGATATTCGTCGTCTTCGTAACCCACGATAAGGCCCTTCGTTACAGGGGCATCAGCGCGCTCATCATTGAAAGGGACACCCCCGGGTTCACCATCGTTCCGCAACACGGAAAGATGGGGATGCGCGGCTCCTCTACGGCCGAGTTGGTGTTCGACGATTGCCGGGTGCCGGTAGCAAACCGCCTCGGAGAAGAAGGGCAGGGCTACTCGATCGCACTCAAAACGCTCGACTCCAGCCGGGTCTCGATAGGGGCGCAGTGCATCGGCCTGGCGCGCGGCGCGCTGGATGCGGCGACCGCGTATGCCACTCAACGCGAGGCGTTTGGCGGGCCGATATCTGACAAACAGGCCGTGGCGTTCATGCTCGCCGACATGGCGACCGAGGTGGACGCCGCCCGGCTCATGACCTATCGGGCGGCGGCCCTCGTGGATGAAGGGTTGCCGCACGGCGTCGAGTCAGCGATGGCAAAGCTGTACGCGTCCGAATCCGCCGGCCGGATCGCTCACAAAGCGCTCCAGATACACGGCGGAACCGGCTACTTCCAGCCGTCCGCCGTGGAACGCATCTATCGTGACCAGCGAGTGACCGAGATATACGAAGGCACTTCCGAGATCCAGCGTCTGGTCATATCCAGGGCGCTGATCGACCGAGCCAACGCCTGATACAGCACAGAGCTGGGACCAGTCGAGCCGAAAACGGTCCGATCGGGTCAGCATAATTGGACGCTCGCACTTATCCGGGACCGTTGCTGAATGCATGATTCTTGCGCCCGCGATGTCGGAGCGCGATAATTTGCCGGTTAATTCAACAACGTCAGATGAGTGACATCGCCGGTTTTTGAACGCAGCGACCACTCATGAAGCTCTGTATACGGACCAGTAAGCCGGGTGCTCCCCGGATTGCGAACAACACCGATCCCATGATCTATAACGTCGCGGCCCTCCTCTCCGGAGAGGTTGGAGCCACCCGCGTCTATTCGATCGAAGACGAGTCCATTGCCCACGAGGATGGCGACTTCCACGGGGTATCGGGCGTCGTCAGACTCACCCGCACGGATCGTGGAATTCTCCTGCGTGGCGAAGCTACGGGCGGGGGCGTAAACGAGTGCTCGCGCTGCCTGGAGCCCGCCGTATCGGTCCTGCACACTGCTTTTGAGGATGAATACTTTCCCATCAACGGAGACCTCGGTCCCGGCTCATCACTTTTGCGACAGGAGGTCGTGGAGGAAGAAGAAATCCCGGAATTCTGGATCGACGAAGCCAACGATATGGATACGTCCGAGGCGATCAGGCAGGGTTTCGTATCCGAGACGCCGATGGCGCCCCTTTGCCGGCCGGACTGCGCCGGGATCTGCCCGGAATGCGGCACAAACCGAAACACAAACCCGTGCGAATGCGAAATCGTCGCGATAGACCCTCGCCTCGCCGGACTGCTTGACCTGAAAATTCCCGAAAATCAAGACATTCACATTTAACAGGGCCGTAACACACTAATTTCGCTGCGCGTGTACCTTGCGCACTGAATTGGGTGAGACGAGACTTCCCTCTCGCACCGGTCCTCTGGAGAACCTGTAATATGGCCCCGCTTCCAAAGAAAAAACATTCCCGTGCACGGAAGGGTGGACGCGCCGCCCATCATTTCCTCTCTCGGGGCGCCCTTTCGGTCTGCCAGCAATGCAGGTCGGTCAAATTGCCACACCGGGTTTGTCCCACGTGTGGCTTCTATAGGGGGCGCTCAGTCGTGGATGTACAGGAACCGGGAGTCGATGTCGCAGCGGAAATTGACGAACACGCCGGACACAACCACTGAGCTCGGCAAACCAGCTCAAACGGCACTAGCAGGAGCAGTTAAGACCTGATGTCACCAACTTCCCAGACTGAGAAGGTTGCCTACCTTTTCCCCGGCCAGGGCTCGCAGAGCGTCGGGATGGGCAAAGACTTGTATGACGGCTCGCCAGCCGCAAAAGCGGTCTTTGATGAGATAGATGACACCCTCGGACGATCGCTTACATCGGTCATGTTCGATGGTCCCCAGGAAGAGTTAACCAAGACCGAAAACGCCCAGCCGGCCATCACCGCCGTGTCCCTGGCCGCCTACAAGGCGCTGGAAGAGGCTAAAGGTAGTTGCCCGGACGTCGCGATGGTGGCCGGACACAGCCTGGGCGAGTACAGCTCACTCGCAGTCGCAGGCGCTTTGAGCGTGGCAGACACAGCGAGACTTGTCGTGGAACGTGGGCGCCTGATGCAGCACGCCTGCGACGAGCGTCCCGGCGGCATGGCCGCTCTGCTCGGCATCGACGAACTCTCTGTTGAAGAGATTTGCCGTGAGACGGGTACCTACATGTCAAACATCAACACCGATGACCAGATCATCGTGTCCGGTGATCACATGGCGCTCGCAAAGGCGATCGACCTCGCCGCCGCCCGTGGCGCCCGCAAGTGCGTACCGCTGCCGGTAGGCGGCGCATTCCACTCCGGCCTCATGGAGCCCGCCCGCTCCGGCCTCCTGGAAGTTATCGACTCGCTGGACTGGCACGACCCCACCGTCCCGGTGATCGCAAACTGCGACGCCCGTTCCATCACCACCGCCGAAGAGATCAAAGAGGAACTGGGCATGCAGATCATGTCCTGCGTGCGCTGGTCAGACTCCATCCGCTACATGCTCGTCGACGGCGTGCGCAGCTATGTTGAAGTCGGCCAGGGACGCGTTCTCGCCAGCATGATGAAGCGCATCGACAAGGACGCCACGATCTCTAATATCTCGGACATGGAGTCCGTGGTGGCGCTCGCCAGCTAGGGACCGGTCGGACCGGTCTACCTGATGCATCGAGCAAGAGGTTGCTTTGACCGGCCCGCGCCAGAATCCCCAAAATACTGAACATGAGGGAAACCTCTACCCGGATACCGGCGCGCAGTACGACGAGCGCGGGGACGATATCCCTGAACCCGACGCGCCGCCGGAGATACTGTCTCCAACCACGCCCGGCCTGATCCATATGGAGCCGGACTCTGAGACGGAGGCCCCGCCGCCATCAGGACGGCGTGCGGCCCGCGCGGCGGCTACACAGGCGCTGTACGAGGCTGAGAGCGCCGGCCACCCGGCGAGACTGGCGCTGGAGCAGATCGCTGAACGGGACGGCCTTGCGGATGGCCTGCGGGCGTTCGCCGTGCGACTCGTGGAAGCCGTCGAGTCAACTCGTTTACAGTTGGATGAGAGAATCGCCGTGCTGGCCCCGGCGCGGCCAGTAGCGCGAATAGACCGGGTGGACCGCACGATCCTTCGACTGGCTCTTGCCGAGTTGTCTTTCGAAGGCGATGGCCGGGCTCCGGCAGCGGTGATCGCCAACGAGGCCGTCGAGATCGCAAAACTGTACGGTTCAGAAACTTCTCCCAGATTCATAAACGGAGTCCTCGGGACGGTGCTACGATAATCCGCCGTTAGATCAGGACGAAAAATACTTGACCGATTGCCGATGCTCGCCAATAGTGTGGGCCATCGATCAGGTTTGATCACCTTGTTAGACCAGCAACGACCCGTGTTTACGGAGGTAACGAATGGCGACGGTTTTCGAGCGGGTGCGAGATATCGCGGCCGACAAACTCAGCGTGGAGCCCGATGACATTCAACTCGAGTCGTCCTTCACCGAGGACCTCGAAGCTGACTCGCTCGACGTTGTCGAACTGATCATGGCCCTTGAAGAGGAGTTTGGCGGCGACGACACGCCGCTGGAAATCTCCGACGAGGACGCAGAGAGCCTCAATACTGTCCAGGATGTCGTGGACTACCTTGGATCAAAAGGTGTAGGCGACTAATTCGATAGTCCCAACCCCGCTCCTCCGCGACCATGATCCGGGTTGCAGGGAGATACGGCCCCGAAGAGTTTATTTTGGGAAGCCGAGGCCCAGTATGACCGAGCCGCCGACCGGTCCGGAACGCCCGACCCCGGGCAGCCTGTCCGCGGGCGGCGATGAGTACACCGGTGAGCTGTCTTCCATCGAGGACGTCGCCGCTGCCGTACGGGGCTGCACGAAATGCGACCTATCCGGCGCCAGGACCAACGCGGTACCCGGAGAAGGGTCGGACTCGCCATCGATAATGTTCATCGGTGAGGGACCGGGATTCAACGAGGACCAGCAAGGCCGCCCCTTTGTCGGGCGCGCCGGCAATCTGCTTGATGAACTACTCGGTGTCGTGCCATTGCGCCGCTCTGACGTGTACATCACCAACGTCGTGAAGTGCCGGCCGCCGGACAACCGGGATCCGCTTCCCGGGGAAGTGCGTGCCTGCTGGCCCTACCTGGAATCCCAGATCAGCCTCTTGAAACCGCACGTCATCGCAACGCTCGGCCGGCATGCGATGAACCGGTTCATGCCCAACGCCCGCATCTCGGACGCCCACGGCCGGGCCTCCCTGTGGCGGGATATCGTTATTTTCCCGCTCTACCACCCGGCCGCAGCACTGCGGTCGACCACACTTCGCCAGACGCTTGAGAACGACATACGCCGTCTTCCCGCGGCCGTTCTCCAGTCACTCGAATTGAGCTCGCCTCAAAGGCCGGGGCACACGGAAAGCGCCGTGGCCCCGATGGCGAGCGACGACCCCGCCACCCCATCCGAAGCTCCCAGCGACGACGAGGCCGAACAGAATCGTCTCTTCTAGGCGGGACCTTCTTTTCGGCGACCGGCGGACCCGGGTCCGGCGATTTCGGGTCGCTGATCGACTTCGGGATTCCGCCACACACCGGGCGGCAGACGTGAATCGGGGACACGGGTGCCCCGTTTACGGCTCGCCATACCGCACAATAGACCGGCTACTGACCACCAATTCACCCGATCCGACATAAATGCACCCCGCACTGCTCACAAAGTCAGAACTCACCACCCGGCGGGCGCGTACACACAACAACTAGGAGTTACATGGCCAACGAAGCGCTTAAAGTCCTCCCCTTAGGGGGGCTGGGCGAAGTCGGCAAAAACATGATGGTCCTCGAAACCGACGAGGACATCGTTGTTATCGACGCCGGGGTCCTGTTCCCGGAAGACGACATGCCGGGCATCGATATCGTCATCCCGAATATCGACTATCTCGTCGAGAACATTGATCGTGTCAGGGCTATCCTGGTAACACACGGTCACGAAGACCATATCGGCGCGCTGCCGCACATCCTGAAAACTCTTCCCGTCCCGATCTACGCGCCCGGGATGGCGATGGCCCTGATTCGCAACAAGTTGCGTGAGCGCGGGCTCCTGCGTGAGGCAGACCTGAATCTAGTCAAATCCGGCGAACAGTTCAGGTTTGGGAACACGCTCGAGGCGGAGTGGTTTGACGTGTGCCACAGTATCCCGGACGCAATGGGCATAGCGCTCCGGACCCCGCTGGGGACGGTCGTGCATACCGGCGACTTCCGACTGGACAACGATCCGACCCTCGGCGAGCCGACGGACTTCGCCCGGATGGCCGAGATCGCCGCCGATGGCGTATTCCTGCTCATGGCTGACTCCACGTATGCCGAGAACGAGGGCTACTCCGGCTCCGACCGCGAAGTGGCCCGGACCTTGCACGAAGTCATAGGAAATGCCGAGGGACGGGTACTGGTCGCCAGTTTCGCTTCCCAGATCGCCCGGATTCAGATGGTAGCGGATGCAGCCGTGGCGCACGGCCGTCGGCTTGCCATCGTCGGGCGCAGCATGATCAACAACCTCAAGATCTCGCGTGATCTCGGGCATCTCAATATCAGGGAAGAGACCTTGATCAGCGCCCGAGACGCCCTCGGCCTCCCTGATCACCGGGTCATCTACATGAACACCGGCGCGCAGGGAGAGCCGCAATCGGCGCTGGCCCGCATGGCGGCCGGGACGCACAACGATGTCGACATCCGGGACGGCGATACCGTCATCATTTCCGCCACACCCATCCCCGGGAACGAGACCGCGGTCAGCAACCTGATTAACGATCTCGTCGAGCAGGGCGCACACGTCGTCACCCACAACACCCGCAACGTCCACGTGCACGGGCACGCCGCTCGCGAAGAGCTGCGGGCGGTACACAACCTGTTACAACCCCGGCACTTCGTACCTATTCACGGCGAGTACCGGATGTTGCGGGCGCACGTCGATCTCGCGATCGAGCACGGTGTTCACGAGGATGACGCCTTTCTGCTGCAGGACGGCGATGTGTTGCGATTGACCGAAGACACGGCGGAGGTGGTTGAACAGATCCCCGCCGGGCATGTCTTTATCCACGGCCACGGCGTGTGGGACGAGCACGGCAACGTCATCGTCGAGCGTCGATTGCTGGCACGTGACGGCTTCGTCGTGGTGATACTCGGCCGAGACTCGGGTGGGAAAGTCGTCGGCCGGCCCCGGATCGTGTCGAGCGGGTTTGTCCACTACGCGGAGGCGGACGCGCTTTTCGAAGATGCCGTAGATGAGTTGGACACCGTTCTTGACCGGGATTCCGACACATACATACAGTGGAACGAGGTCGAGGCCACAACCAAGAAGACCGTGGGCCGGTTTTTCAGCCAGCGCACACGGCGTCGACCGACCATCATCCCGGTGGCGTTCGATGTCTGAGCCGCAACATCGGGACGGCCACCGCGAAGGGCGAAATCGACCGGTCACCGCATGACTCGTATCTGTAACCCGTAAACAGGATGACGGGGCGTCGTCGTCGGCCCCCAAAACATTTCAGGCGGCACCTGAGGAGGCGCAATGTTAGGCGGAGCAATCCAGACAATTGGATCGCTGACGCGCCGCCTCACGGTGAGCGGATACGCGTACGGCGCGATCGGTGTCGCCGCGACCTCCAGAAACGCGTATTCACGGTCTGCCGTGATCGTTATCGCCGTCACGGCCGTACTGGCATTGCTGTGGCTTGACGACCTCAGGTTCCACCTTGGCTGGTCGGCGGTACCGGTGTTCCTCTGGGCCGCCGCAGCGGTGGCAATCCTGAACATAGCGCCGCAACTTCTCAAACTCTACTGGCGACAGGCTTTCTCCATCACCGTCCTCGGACTGGCCGTCGTCGGCGTACTTGGCTCCCTGCAACTTCCCAACTACTTTTATACCGACACGACGATCAACCAGTCGTACGGCGGCTCCTTCGGCAACTACCTGGCCCGATGGCCTGCGGAGTGGGCCGATTCCGGCGGAACGTCAGGCCAGGTAGCGGTCGCACTCTTACGGACGGGCGTTCTCGTCCTCATCGCGGCGGCCGGGACTTCGCCCCGTCATGCGCTGACCGCGCTCCGGGCGATCGGGTCCGGGCTGGCCACCCTGGGCGCGCTCCTGGTCATAGCGGGAGCGGGTCTGGCGTCACGCATATCGGCGTGGCGCGCCGCCCGCGCGGCATCAAGGCCAACGGCCGAAGACCTGATGAACGGCTCCGCCGCGCTGGGCACCGAGGCCGATCAGATCGAGCACCCGTCCTTCACCACCGACGGGCGAGAGCCGCCGCTCGCCGGAAACGTCCGCCCTGATCTTCTCGTCGCCGAAGACGGACCGGCAGAGGACGCCGACCCCGACGCGCGGATCGTCGTAGCGGACGTGGAGACTCCCGTAAATGACGAAGACGACGCCCCGGACGACGATGCGGTCCTCGATGGAGATCCGGGGCTTCTGGCCCCGGTCCTGCCCGGTTTCCTCCACGTGCCGCCATTCGCCTGGCCGCTTCCGGACGTCGGGATGCTCAAGGTCGCTCCCGCGGGCGGTGTTCCGGAGTCCGAGCTGGAAGCCACATCCGAACTGATCGTGGAGACACTGGCCGATCACGGAATCGAAGTCTCGGTCGGCGATGTCAGGGTGGGACCCAGGGTGACGATGTACGGCATCGTGCCGGGATGGGGCCGCGGCCGTGGATCTCAAAAACTCGTCTCGGAGCAGGCCGCCGATGGAGCGCGTGAATCCGGACGTAAACGGGTCCGGGTGGACAACATACTGGCGCGCGAGAAAGACCTGGCGCTCTCGCTCGCCTCGCCGAGCCTGCGTTTCGAGGCGCCGGTGCCCGGGGCGTCCCTGGTCGGCATCGAGGTGCCGAATTCCCGGCCGACGCCGGTCACCCTCCGTACCGTTATCGAGTCTGACGCCTACGAAAAGTTCGCGTCCGATGCGCCGTTGCCCGTGCCGCTGGGCGTCGGCAGCGGCGGCGAGAACGTCGTCATAGATCTGGCACGCATGCCACACCTGCTTGTCGCCGGCGCGACCGGGTCCGGCAAAAGCGTGTGCATGAACACCATCGCCACCGGCTTGCTCATGAACCGAACGCCGGAACAGGTGCGGATAGTGATGATCGATCCCAAGCGGGTCGAGCTGACGCCGTACACCGGCGTGCCTCACCTGTACGCGCCGCCGGTAGTCGAACCGGACGTTGCCGTCGGCATTCTCAAAGCGCTCGTTGAGGAGATGTCTGAGCGCTTCAAGGTGCTGGAGCGCGCCGGCGTTCGCAACATCGTCGCCTACAACGAGGGGGCCGCCACGAAGATGCCTTACCTGGTCATCATGGTGGACGAACTCGCGGACCTGATGCTGACCTCGGCTTCGGAAGTAGAGAGATTGCTGTGCAGGCTGGCGCAGCTAGGTCGTGCCACCGGCATCCATCTGATCATCGCCACCCAGCGACCCTCCGTTGACGTCGTGACGGGGCTTATCAAGGCCAACTTCCCGAGCCGCATTTCGTTCAGCGTCACATCGCAGATCGACTCCCGGACGATCATCGACGGCCCGGGCGCCGAGAAGCTGCTCGGCAAGGGCGATATGCTGTTCCTGCCGATCGACAGGCCAAAACCTCTGCGCATCCAGGGCGCTTTCCTCGGCGACCCGGAGGTCGCGAGTGTCGTCGACTTCTGGAAAACCGTGGACGGTCCGAAAATGCCGGGCATCGAACCGCTGACGGCATCGGCGGATACCGGCGACTTTGGCGACGGCGGCCACGACGGCGATTCGCTGTTCGACAGGGCCAGCGAGATGGCGGGCGCGCACAAGACGCTCTCCGTATCGCTGCTGCAACGCCGTCTCCGCATCGGCTACCCGCGTGCCGCCCGGCTCATGGATGAGCTGGAAGAGGCCGGGGTAGTCGGGATGGGCGAGCCGGGCAAACCGAGGCCGGTCCTCTAGCGTTTCACCCAGCGGCGTAGGTCCGGCCGCGATGTCTGAGACGGGCGGAGCGCTACCGGACAGTGCCACTTCCAGAAAAGCGCGGTACCCTTGAAGTACTGAGGCTGCGCGTGACCAATATCACCCCACTCTTCCCCGGTCAGGATCCGCCTGACAGTTCCGACCAACACGAACTTGACCTGGAAGGCGTTCGGGCAACCTGTCTCGCCTGTGGCGGGACGCTGGTGGACAGCCCCACTTACGATCGCTACCTGGTCTGCCCGCGCTGCCGGTTCCATTACACGATGTCCGCCCGGAGACGGGTCGACATGCTGGCCGACTCCGGAACATTCCGCGAGACCTCACGCTGGATCAGGTCACTCGATCCGCTCTCGTTTTCCGCTCGGGTTTCCTACCGTGAGCGGTTGCTGCAAGACCAGGACCGGACCGGCCTTACCGAGGCCGTGGTTACCGGGGTCTGCACCATCGGCGGAACTCCGGCGGTATTGATAGTCCTCGACTTCGGCTTTCTCGGCGGGAGCATGGGTCTTGTGGTCGGCGAAAAAGTCGCCCTCGCCCTCCAGCTGGCGGCCCGCAAGCGATACCCGGCCATCGCCGTCATCAACAGCGGCGGAGCGCGCATCCAGGAAGGCGTCCTCTCGCTCATGCAGATGGCGAAGACGACCGTCGCCGCCAATGAGATGCATCGGCGCGGCGTCCCGCTGGTCTCCGTCCTCGGCGATCCCGCGACCGGCCAGGTGTACGCATCTTTCGGCACACAGGCTGATCTGATCTTCGCCGAACCGGGCGCCCACGTCGGTTTCGCACCGTTCCGCGCTGTTAAGGAACAGACCGGCGGCTCCCTGTCCGCCGGACAGCACACCGGGGAAGTCCACTTCCGGCACGGCATGCTCGATGGCGTGGTCGACCGAGAGCAGGTCAAACACGTCGTGTCGACCGTCCTGGAGTTGCTGAGGCCGGAGTTCCGTCTCGCCAAGCGCCGCCGGGGCCGGCCACCGCGCACGCGGCCGCGCCGGATGGAAGCCTGGGAGATGGTGCAACTCGCCCGTCACCCGGATCGGCCGACGGCGCGGCACTTCATCGACCAGGTGTTCGCAAATCTCGTGGAGCTTCACGGCGACCGCCAGTACGCCGACGCGCCCGAGGTGATTACCGGGATTGCGCGCCTGGCGGGCCAGTCGATGGTCGTGATCGGGCAGGAAAAAACAGCGCCGGCCGGTATGATCTCGTCGTCCGAAGACGACGCGCCGGAAGGCCTCTCAGCGAGCGGCTCGATAACGCCCGAGGGCTTCGGCAAGGCGAGACGAGCCATCAGGTTTGCGGCGCGCTTCAACCTGCCCATCGTAACGCTCGTGGACACGCCCGGCTCCGCGCTGGACCTGGAGGCGTGGGAACGCGGCCAGGCGCACGCCATCTCCCAGACCATATCGACGCTCCTGGACGTCGAGGTTCCGACCATCTCTGTGTTGATAGGGGAGGGTGGAAGCGAGGCGGCGCTGGCGTTCGCGGTTACCGACCGCGTGCTGATGCTCCAGAACGCTATATATACGCCGATTTCGCCCGAAAGGGCGGCCGTCGCCGAGCTTCGGGACTCCGCCGCCGCCGATCAAGTTGTCGGCGCTCTCAGGCTCACGTCAATAGACAGCCGTCGAATGGGGATCGTCGATGACATCGTGAGGGAGCCGGACGGCGGAGCGCACCGCGACCCCCTGGAAGCCTCACGCCTGCTCAAGCGGGCGCTCATGATCGAGATCACGGAAGTCGTCGAGCGGCACCGCCGGACGCTCGTGAGACGCCGTCAGCGGAAGTACCGGAACATCGGAGAGTCCGGACGTCCGTTCCGATCAGCGCTCAGGCGTGAGTTGAGCGTCTGGCGAAGGGCGCTGAGCGCCAGCGTAAGGGCGCTGAGATCGGGCAACGATCCCGGCGCCGAAGCGGCCGCGGGATCAGCGGACGAATCGTCCGGGGACCTGTAAAACGTCTGAGAGGCTCAACCGGGGTAGCGCGCCTGCATATGAAAGCCCCATCGGGGCCTTAAAACAATCGCCCCATCGGGGCCAGGACGAATCGCTCTATCGCCTGTGCCACCCCGTCGTCGTACACATCGCCCACCGTCTCCCTGGCCGCCGCCCGCACCTCGCCGGTAGCGCTTCCCATTGCGACCGGCATCCCGGCCACCGCAAAAGCCTCGACATCGTTAAGCGAGTCGCCGACGAAGACCACGCCGTCAAGAGACACACCCATGCGCTGCGCCCAACTGCGTACGCCCGCGCCCTTGTCGATGCCTTTCCGGGTGTAGTTCACGTACCAGCGATCGCCGCCGTGGCCGACCGAAAGAATCGCCGATACGTCGTCCGATGCAAGATCAACCGCGCCACGTACGACCTGTTCCTGGAGGTGGGAAGGGGCGTCGCGATCCTCGGTAGAGGCGGCGATCACCGTAATGTCCCAACTTTCGATGTCGGCCACACTCCGCACCATGCGCCACCCGTCCACGGCGAAGAACCGCATCTCATGATCGTCCTCGAGCGCCATCGTGATGGCCCGGGCATCGCCCGCGGCCAGGGGATGGGCCTCGATGGTCGAATTATCCGTAGGGTCCAGCAGCCTGGCCCCGTTGTCCGATATCTGCGGCGTCGTTAAACCGAGTTCCCGTGCATAGCGCGCGACATCCTTCGGTTCTCGGCCTGATGCGATCGCCACCGGCACACGGGCCGCAGCGCGAGATACCGCTTCCACCACGCGAGGGGACAGTCGTTCCTCCGTGTTGAGCAGCGTCCCGTCAAGGTCCACGACCAGACCGGTGGCACGGCCACCCCAGCGCCCGCCCGGCTCCCTGTTTTCTATGTCAGCACCTCGAACTGGCCCTCCGGCTCCTCCCCGGCCATCACACGGCGGGCGTTCTGGTACGAGAACACAAGCGCCCGCTCCACGCGCTCCTCGCTGGAGCCTGCCAGGTGCGGCGTGACGACGACGTTGTCCATGCTGAGCAGCGGGTTGTCGACGGGCGTCGGCTCCTCCTCGAACACGTCGAGTCCGGCGGCGCGAATCTGGCCGTCATTCAAGGCGTCTATGAGGTCCGCTTCGTTTTGGACCGGACCCCGGCAGGTGTTGATGAAGATGGCTGATTCTTTCATCAGAGCGAAGGCCTCGGCGTTCATCATCCCCCTCGTCCCGGAGAACAGGGGCACGTGAACGGTGACGATGTCTGAGGATCTGAGGAGCTCCTCGAAACCGACGCGGCGCACCCCCAGTTCTTCTTCGACCTCGGACGGGATCACTGCCGTGTCGTGGTATATCACCTCGGCCGGTCCGAACCCCCGCACCATTCCCGCCACGAGCCTGCCGATGTTGCCGAGGCCGATGATGCCGATCGTCTTGCCACCGATTTCGTACACACCGGCCCGCACCGGCGCGCGCCACGTCCCGTCTCGAACGCCCTCGACGCCCGGTATGAACTTGTGTTGCACCGTCAGCATGAGGCCAAGGGCGTGCTCGGCAACAGACCGCGCTATCTGGGGCGAGTTGTTCGCCACGAAGATGCCCTGCTCACGCACGGCCGGGACATCGATCTGGTCATACCCGGCGCTCATCAACTGGAGCATCTTCAGGTTGGGTAGCTGGATGAGCTCGTCGTACGGCAGGGCCAGCCCGCCGAGGATCAAGACCTCGGTGTCTCCTAGCAGCGCTTTGCGCTCGTTCCACGAAAGTCCGGTGTCGACCATGGAAACGTCGAGATCGTCCGGGGCGAGAGACTCTGCGAGCTGCACTCGATGGTTCGGCTCTGAGTAAAAGACGACTCGGCTCATGAGGAAACTCCAGCATATTGGATTACCGACATGGAGAAATGGCAGGCGGGCGGCCAGAATACCATCGGTCCGGCCCGGGGCTAACTCGCGGAAGACATTTGACGGTCCGCCCCAACGGACTTACGCTTGCGTCACGTACTGAGAGGTGCGGATTTCACATCTGCGCTCGGGGAGCTTGGGGGGCCAGGCTGAGAGGGTGGCCGGAACCGCCACCGACCCTGAAACCTGATCTGGTTAATGCCAGCGTAGGAATTCTCGTCAAATGGCTCCCAACCTCGGGTGTTCGCGCACCCGAAGCACTGCTTCTACGGAAGACAACGGGCACGGGAGCGATCAGATGAGCGACCAGTTAACGATCGGCGGCAAGACCTTCACGTCCCGCCTGATGACGGGTACGGGCAAGCACAGGTCCCCGGAGGACCTCGCGGCGTCCGTGGAGTCGTCCGGAACGGAGATAATCACGGTCGCCATCCGCCGTCTCAACCTGGACGACCCGAACGAGAAGACGATCCTCGACTATCTCGACTGGGACAAATACCAGATCCTCCCCAACACGGCCGGTTCCACCACGGCGGACGAGGCCGTGTTCACGGCCCAGCTTGCCCGCGAGGTCACCGGATCAGACTGGATCAAGATCGAGGTGATCCCGGATCCCAAGTACCTGCTTCCTGACCCGATCGGGACGCTTGAGGCATCGGAACGGCTGGTTAAAGATGGCTTCACCGTGCTGCCCTACATCGGGGCTGACCCGGTGCTTGCCCGCCGGCTGGAGGATATCGGCTGCGCGACTGTCATGCCGCTCGGCTCGCCCATCGGCTCCGGGCGCGGAGTTTTGACGCTTGACGAGATCGAGATCATTATCGAACAGGCGGGAGTCCCCGTCGTGGTGGATGCCGGACTCGGCACTCCGTCTGAAGCGGCGTCCGTGATGGAAGTCGGCGCGGACGCAGTTCTCGTCAACACCGCCATCGCCCAGGCGGAAGACCCGGCGATGATGGGAGAAGGGTTCAAGCTGGGCGTGCAGGCCGGCCGACTCGCTTACGAGGCGGGACGGATTCCCGCGAAGGCTTACGCCTCTGCCTCCTCGCCGCTTGAAGGGGTACCACAGGCCGCTACGACCGGCTGATCACAGATGTCTCCGATGTCATTGCCCCGGCGAGTGCTCTGCCTTGTGACAGCGCTGGATTCCGGCGAAGATCCGGCTTCACTGCTCGCATCCATCAAAGCCGCGGTTCGCGGGGGCGCAAACATGGTTCAGGTCCGTGCGCCGGAACTGGAGAGGACAGACTTCTTCAACCTCGCCGCTGCCGTGGTCGAGACGGTCGGGGATGACGCGCTCGTCATGATCAACAACCGCGTGGATGTGGCGCTTGCCGTGAGTGCCGCGGGCGTTCAGCTCGGGGAACGAGGTCCGGCCGTGAAAGCGGCGCGACGCTTCCGCGGAAATGAATGGCTGATCGGCCGTTCCGTACACTCGCTGGAAGGCGCGCTGAAGGCGGAAACGGATCTTGCGGATTTCCTGGTGCTCGGGACGCTTTACGAGACCGCGTCACACCCGGGGCAACCGGGGGCAGGACCAGGGTTTGTCAGGGAAATCACTGCGATGGTCAGGACGCCGGTCATCGGCATCGGCGGCATAGACGTCGATCGCGCGGCTGACGTCGTGTCCGCAGGCGCCCGGGGAGTCGCCGTGATAGGCGCGATCCTTCACGCTGAAGACCCGGAACGGGCGGCGGCCGAACTTAGGACGGCGATCGAACAGGCGGACCACGATGAACGGCCGACGATGCAAGGGGCAGTAACACCCTCACATGAGGTCAGGAACCGGTAGAGTCCGGGACCCGGCAACTCAGGGGACGAAATCATGATTTCGGTGACGATTAACGGGAGCGAGACCGAATTGGACGGGCCCACCGGCCTGATCGAGTATCTCGAATCCAAAGACCTCGCCGAGCGCAAGGTCGCAGTGGCCGTCAACGGGGTGATCGTTCGCCGTCCCGAGTACGATTCGATCGTCATCCAGGGGGGAGACCGGCTGGAGATCGTCCGACCCGCCGGTGGGGGGTAGCCCCCGACTGGGGGCAGCCGGCGTTATCTCGGAGGGCGATTGAACGAAAATCCCGTGGAGGACTCCCTCTCACTCGCCGCCCCGGCGGGAGACTCGGAGGGCGATTGATTGAAAATCCCGTGGAGGACTCCCTCTCACTAGCCGCCCCGGCAGGAGACTCGGAGGGCGATTGACCCCCCCCGTGGAGGACTCCGTTTCGCTCGCCGCCCCGGCAGGAGACTCGGAGGGCGACTGAACGAAAATCCCGTGGAGGACTCCCTCTCGCTAGCCGCCCCGGCAGGAGACTCGGAAGGCGATTGAACGCAAATCCCGTGGAGGACTCCGTTTCGTTAGCCGCCCCGGCAGGACACTCGGAAGGCGATTGAACGCAAATCCCGTGGAGGACTCCTCTCAATAGCCGCCCCGGCAGGGGCTTTCATGCACCGCACTGGTTGGCGGCGGATCGAGCAGCTCTGCCATTACGCCCCGAATAATGCCCCGAATGGGGGCCGGCGGGGGCTAGAGGCTGCCCATCACCGCCGTCGCCATCACCGCCCACAACATTACGACCGAGATCACGAGTACCGGGAAGACAACCCGCTTGAGTGCGCGGTCTGAGTCATGTTGCTGCAACTGGCGATTCCTTTGGGGGTTTTGCGGTTGTGGGTGGGTCTGCGCCGCATCGAGACGGTAATCCCCGTCAGTCATCGGTCAACCCGGCAAGACCAACCTTAGCGACGCTCGGAGTTGAGGAGATGCCGGTCCACCGGTCAAACGGGTGCGGGACGACCCGATTCCACCGATTGCGACCGGCAGCAACATCCGCTGAGTGAAAACACGCGTCGAACCCCCCGCGGCTTACCAACTTCGCCCGCAGTCACATCTTGCGTTTCGTGAAGCAAAGTCTTGGACTGTGCCGGGGTTACACTACCGGGCCTGCATCCACCAGATCGCGCGGTTCGGCGCCCGGCCGAAACCCGGCGGAACGAACGGGCCCGAGTACACCCGGGCGGAGCGAACTTTGGCACGACATACCCGGCTCGATGTCCTGAACGCCGTGCACGATGCCGGCGTGGTGCCGATCTTCTACAACGGCGACTTTCAGACCGCGAGGTCGATCGTTCTTGCCTGCCGCAGGGGCGGAGTTCGCGTGATCGAGTTCACCAACCGAGGCGATCACGCCGGGGAGGTGTTCTCGGAACTGGATCGCTGGGCGGCTGCCGATGCGCCCGACATGATCCTGGGCGCTGGCTCGATCCAGGACTCCCCGACGGCGTCGCTCTACATTGCGAGCGGGGCGAACTTCATCGTCAGCCCGGCAACAGACGACGATACGGCGAGGCTGTGTAACAGACGCAAGATCGCTTACATGCCGGGCTGCGGCAGCGTCACCGAGATTGCTCATGCCGAGGAGCTGGGATGCGAGATCGTGAAGCTGTTCCCGGGCGATTCGGTCGGCGGGCCGGGCTTCGTTAACGCGGTACGTGCTCCCATGCCGTGGTCGTCGATAATGCCGACCGGCGGCGTGGACGGATCACCGGACTCGCTCAAGGCCTGGTTCAATGCCGGCGTCCCAGCTGTGGGCATGGGTTCGGCCCTCGTCTCGTCGGACATCGTCGCCGATGAGGCGTGGGACACCTTGTCCGAGCGATGCCGTGACGTACTCGCCACCATCAAGGGCCTGCGCGGCCGATAGAACGCCAGCCGATAAAGGAACCCGACATGTCACTGGATCCAAAGGTTCGAGAGTTCGCAGCCGAGAATCACAAAGCCGTCCTGAGCACCTTCCGGCGCGACGGCGCCACTCAGATGAGTATCGTCACGACCGGACCCTTGAGAGACGGCGTGGCGTTCTCCACGACACTGGATCGCGCGAAACTCCGCAATCTGGAGCGCGACTCGCGCTGCTCGTTGCTCGTGTCGAAGGACGACTGGTGGGGCTACGTCGTACTGGAAGGCCGGGCGCAGATCATCTCATCAAAGACGTCCAGCCCGGGCGAACTCCGGGACACGATGCGGGATGTTTACCGTGCCGCCGCCGGAAAAGAGCATCCGGACTGGGACGAGTATGACGAGGTGATGCGGAAGGAAGACCGTGCGACCGTTATCGTGGTCCCGGATGTGGTGTACGGCACCGCGCTCTAGGCATCGGCTGCCTCGGATTCACCCGGCCACTGGAATGACCCTCTTAAAACCCATGCAGCAATCAAAAACGGAGTCGGTGCACCGTCATGCCCCATAGCTTTGTGACCATCGGCGAGGTTCTCCTGCGCCTGACGACCCCGCGACGCGAGCGGCTCACACAGGCCCGGGGTTTTGACGCCATCTACGGCGGGACCGAGTGCAACGTGGCCGTCGCTCTTGAGCAGTTCGGGGTCGAACCCGCTCTGATCTCCCGCATCCCCGACAACGACATCGGGCAAGCCTGCGTGAACTACATACGCCAGTACGGGGTCGATACGTCACGGGTGGTCCGGAGCGGCGACAGGCTGGGCCTCTATTACCTTGAGATCGGCGCATCCGTGCGGCCCTCGGCGGTCGTGTACGACAGGGCCCGCTCGGCGATGTCCGAGATCGAACCCGGGATGGTGGACTGGCCGGCCGCGCTCGCAGGTCGTGACTGGTTTCATTTCTCCGGGATCACGTGCGCTATCTCGAAGAAGGCGACCGCAACGGTCGCCGCCGGTTGCGAGGCCGCAAAGGCGGCGGGGATGACGGTCAGCACGGACTTCAACTACCGAAGCGCCCTGTGGAGCCCGGAGGAGGCGGCTAAACGGCTGGATCCGCTGATGCAGTACATAGATGTCGCTATCGGCAGCGCACGCGATCCGATTCTCGGCGTCATGCTGGGAAAAGACGGGAACATCGAGCCGGACGACCGGACCGCAGACGCCTACCGGCCCTTCGTGGACGCGGCCGTCTCGAAGTACGGGTTCGGCAGGGTGGCCCTGACGATTCGAGACATTCATTCGAGCGACCGCAACGACTGGCAGGGCGTCTACTTCGATGGTTCGGAGATCGCATTGAGCCGGCGGCACGAGCTGGAGATCGTGGATCGCGTGGGTGGCGGAGACGGGTTCGCGGCCGGCGCTATATGGGGCGTCATGAACGGGTGGGAAGCGCAGAAAACCGCGGACTTCGCCGCGGCGTCCGGCGCGATAGCGCACACCGTTCACGGTGACTTCAACCTGGCGTCGGAAGCAGAAGTGCTGGCCGCGGCTGCAGGCGGGGCGGACGTCAGGCGCTAACAGACCACGCAATTTTGATAACGGTTTTGACGATGTCCGGCGACATGCCGCGTGACATCCCAAGTTCTGTTCCGGGCCCGAGGGGGTAACCTACACTCAGCATCAACCAGTCAGATCATCTGTGCTCAACGGTCTACGCTGTGAGTCGTGCTTGTCCCGCGGTGCTCAACTTTTATCAATGATTACTGAACATATTGGACCCACTGTTTACCCCGAACCGTGGATCGGCTTGGTCGACAATACGTCCGACGGCCTCGCGGGTTTTCGTGCTCTTAATGAACAGTTCCGGCGCATGCCTTGGCCAACTCCGTATGACCGCACTCTCCACCAGATGCGGCTGGGGGACGCGCGAGACCTTTCGTGGATTGATTCGCAGTCAATAGACCTCATAGTCACCTCCCCCCCGTATTGGACACTTAAACGATACGAAGATAACGAAAATCAGTTGGGCCACATTGAAGATTACAACCAGTTCCTGCAAGAACTGGACAGAGTGTGGGAAGAGTGCAACCGGATATTGCGCCCGGGTGGACGTGTTTGCTGCGTTGTGGGCGACGTTTGTTTATCACGGCGTCAAGTTGGTCGCCATTTGGTGATGCCGCTCCACTCGGACCTCCAGGTCAGAGCACGAAAGAGCGGACTCGATTGCCTCACTCCGATTATTTGGCACAAGATCGCCAATGGTTCGACTGAATCTTCCGGCAATGGAGCCGGGTTTTACGGGAAGCCGTATCAACCCGGAGCGATCGTCAAGAATGATATTGAGCACATTCTTTTCTTCAGAAAGGGTGGCGGATACAGGTCGATTGATCCATTGAAGAAGGCGCTGTCAATACTGACCCGGGACGAAATGCAGACCTGGTTCAGATCTATCTGGACCGATATCAAAGGCCAATCCACCCGAAATGGTCACCCCGCCCCTTACCCGGTCGCCCTGGCGGACCGGCTCATAAGGATGTTCTCGTTTGCTGGGGATACGGTTCTTGACCCGTTCGCCGGAACCGGAAGTACGGCTTTGGCTGCGATGCGGGCTGGACGGAACTCCATATCCGTCGAAATCGAACCCCAATATTTTGCCGCCGCCGAGGCCAATCTGAGAGAGTCGACCCCCCGGCCATCGGATCCGGGTGAGGCCAAGGCGTATGTCGAGGTGATCGCCTAGCTGACCGGAGTGCGAACTTGATTTACCGATGTCTTGACGCGTTCAGGGAAATTTTTCATGACGGCCCTTACCGGCATCGGGTTTCGACTCATGGTGATCGCGCTTCGATGCAACTCTTTGAGGATCTGTATGTCGTCGGTTCGTCCGACAAGTTCAACGCGCGCGTTGACAGTGCTCAAAGCGTCCTCAACACCAAAAATCAGCGACAAGGTGTCAAAGCGAGAAGAGGAGATGGCACGTTTGGGATAGCGTCACCACACGTACCGGCCATCATTGATGATGGCTTTCAAGTCGCGAGGGGTCCCGTTGCTCAGGTGGAATTGGGGGTCGAGGTCAAGATTCTGGCGAAAGCGATGGGAAAGCAAATCGAACGAGTCGTAACAGATCTTTCAAGACAAGCCGACCAGTTCAAGTCCGTGTCTCCCAATTGCATCACAGCCGGCATAGTCGCCGTCAATCAGGCCGATCATGCGGTCTCTTGGGAAGGGGATCGAAGTTACCCGACGGATGGCAGCGCTGGATTTCGCCATCCAATTCAGGAATGGCGGGCGGTCACGACCAGATTGAATCAAGAAGCTCGACCAAAGTTTGACGAATTTCTCGTTATCCCGTTTAGGGCGACCAATGAGTTGCCGTATGACTTTGGATGGGTGAACGCCGCCTTGACCCGAGATGACTACGGCGCAATGTTGGTCAGGCTCGGACTCCTATATGAGACGCGCACTTAGAGCGGCAGAATCACTCTCGATGTATACCAGCGCTAGTCCGTCACCTGCACGAGCCGATAACCGATGCCCGGCTCCGTGATGATGTAGCGAGGCCGGGACGGATCTTCTTCCAGCTTGCGACGTAGTTGCTTCACGAAAGTCCGCAGATATTCTGTCTCATCGCCGTACTCCGGGCCCCAGACAGCCTGCAACAACTCACGATGAGTAAGTACCTTACCTGCATTGGTGGCGACCGTCCTTAGCAGGTCGTACTCGGTGCGGGTCAGCCGCACCTCTTCGCCACGCCTCTTGACGATACGGGCGCTCAAATCGACTTCCACGAACCCGGTCGTCACGACCGGTTCCTGGCTCGATCCGTTCCCGGACAGGCGGTCTGCGCGTCGCAGCGCCGCACGTACGCGCGCCGAGAGTTCCGCCCCGCCGAAAGGCTTCGTTAGATAGTCGTCCGCGCCGAGATCCAGTGCCCTGACCTTTTCGCGTTCCTGGTCCGTCGCGGAGAGGATGATGACCGGGTCGGTGAAAAATTCACGGAGTCTTTCGAGCGCCTCGAATCCGTCCATAACCGGCATCGAAATATCCAGGACGATGAGATTAGGCCGGCTCAGCGAGGCCTGGTACAGAGCTTCCTCGCCGTTGGACGCCAGCAAGACATCGAACCCCTCTGCGCTGAGTTGACGCTCAACGAGGCGACGGAGCTTGGGATCATCATCGACCACCAGGACGGCCGGTTTTGATTTGCGTCTTTGTGTCGTATCGGTATTCATGAATATTGGCGGATCCGAGCTATCCGAACACTGGCTTTCCACGTTGCCCGGGACCAGTTTAACTTCTTGCGCTTAATCTCTGGGTTGGACAGGGAGGGTGAAGGAAAAACGTGAACCTTCTCGGGGCGCGCTTTCGACGCTTATCTCGCCCCCGTGCGACTCCACGATCGCCTTGCAGATCGCCAGGCCGAGTCCCGCGCCCATCCCGGATTTCCGGCCGGCGTCGGTCACACGGAAGAATTTCTCGAACACGGCTGACTGGACCTCCGGTTCGAGCCCGAGTCCAGAGTCAAGCACTGCGGTTTCGATCGTGTCGGCCTCGGAATCGTGAACGGCGCGGACCATGACCGGACCATCGGAGTACTTCAAGGCGTTCGATATCAGGTTGTCCAGCACGCGCCCGATCTGGACCGGATCAACGTACAGAAGCGGCAGATCCAGTGAAGCTTCAACGTTGATTACGCGGCCTTCGCCCAGGCGGGAGCGCCTGGCGCGGCGCACCGCGTCACCGCTGAGATCGGCAATGTGAGACTCCTCGGGTTCAAGATTGACCACTCCCGCCTCGATGCGGGACATATCGAGAAGGTTTGAGACGAGTTCCGAGAGCCGGTCAGACTCGTCGTCCACGGCGGCCAACTCTTCCCGCAGCAGGTCGGCGTTATCGCCCGGTTCGCTTGCGTGCGATAACGCCGATGCCGCCAGTCCCTTGATAGAGGTCACCGGACCGCGGAGGTCGTGCGTAATCATCGACAGGAAATCAGCTTTCACCTCGTCAAGATGTTTGAGTTCTGTGATGTCCTGGAACACGGCAATGCCTGCCGTAACGCGGCCATCCGGAGCCATAACCGGGGCGGCGCTCACGAGGGCCGGAATCCGTGAACCGTCCGGCCGCTCGAAATTGACCTCCACCTGTCGCACAACCTCGCTGGTCGCTATGGCGCGCGACAGTGGAAGATCTTGTTCTTCGATAGGGACGCCGTCAGGCCGCCGGTAATGGACCGACTTCCGGTACTCGGCCGGAAGCGCCCCGTACTCGATCGAGTTCCCGATGATCCGTTCCGCCTCCTGTGTCGCAAGCAATACGCGACCGTCCAGGGAGTCAACGATCAGCACTCCGGCGGCGGAAACCTGCAGGATGCTTTCGAGTCGGGCTCGTGCCATTTCTGCCGCATCGCGTAACGAGGCTTCTTCCTCGTACATGCGAGAGTTCTCTATCGGAGCGCCGATCTGTCTGCCGATCATCTCCAGCATCGCCAGGTTTCTATCGTCGTACGCCCGGGTGTGCAGCGACGCCAGGTTGAGAGTGCCGATCACGCGATCTGCCGCGATGATCGGCGCGCCCAGGGCGGATGCTTCATCGTTGGATCCGTTCGGGAACAGGGGTGCGTGGCAGGGGAAAAACCGGAGGAATTCCTCCACCGTCACGCCGCTGACCATCACCCCGGAACGGTCATCCAACATCAGCTCAGCAGCGGAGCCGGCGACCGGGCATGAATCTCCAAAATCCGGATCGCCCGCGGACGCTCCCCCGGGCCGCGCCAGGGTGAATATCTCCGTTAGCAAGGATCCGTCCGCGTTAAAAGCGCAGATCGACATCCGATCAAACGGAACCAGGTTCTCCACCTGCTCGGCGAAATGCTCGAAAACGTCTCCGACGTGCGGCGAAGATGTCATGATCCGCGTTATTTCCGCCAGGGCAGTCCGGTCTGATGCTTCCCGGGAAAGCGAGGCGTTTGCGGCTTCAAGCTGCCTGGTCCGCTCTTCCACTCGATTTTCGAGTTCCAGGTTCAGCGACTGGATTTCCGCCTCGGCCCGCTTGCGCTCGCTGATGTCGCGCATGATGCCGGTAAACAGCCGACCGGAAGCGATCCGCGTCTCCGAAATGGCAAGATCTATCGGGAACTCGGTGCCATCGGCACGCCGGCCGACCGTTTCGCGCCCGATGCCGATAATCGAGGCGATCCCGGTCTCCAGGTAATTCTGGATGTACATATCGTGACCGGCCCCGAAAGTCCCGGGCATCAGCATCGACACATTCCGACCGATCAAGTCTTTTGTATCGTAGCCAAAGATGCGCTTTATGGCGGAGTTCCCGGAGAGCACAATCCCGCGTTCATTGATGGTGACGACGGCGTCCACCATGGTTTCAAGAACGGCCGCGTACCGGGACTCGGAGTCCGTGCCGTCGTTACGAGTTTGCTCGCCATCGTCGTTCATACGCGCCAACGTGTTCCCGAGAGCGGCAGCCTGCCGGGTCCCGGCTTAACCTGGAATTTCGGTTTCAGGGTTTCGGGGGGCCGTATTCAACTGACGAGGTCTCGATGCTCGAACACACGTGTCGCCGCCGCCAGCGCGACCAGAGTTATCCCTGAATATACGATGATCGAGAAAGGATCGACGTCACCAGTATTCAATAACGGCAGGCTCTCATAGTAGGCGAACGGGGATAGCTTCTCCAACCAGCCGAGCGGCCCGAGCGATGGCGCGAGCACGTTGATGACGTAGGCGAGCACGGTTCCCAGGCCCGCGACCGCAAGGGCGCGAGACGTGCGCAAGAAGACAGCCGACCAGAACACGGCGACCGAATACAGGGCGACGATCAACCCGAAAGCAATGGCGTGCGTGTACAGCAGATCCACCTTCCCGATCGGCTCGGCCAGTAGCGCCGCTCCCACCAGCAGGGCGACGAGCGACACCGCCGTCAGCATGCCAAGAACTGCGATCTGAGTCACGGCCCTCGTCAAGAGGAGTCCGTAACGATGCAATGGCTGCGCCAGCAGGATGTCGAGCGCTCCACGTTCAGCGTCTCGTGCCACGATGCCGGCGCCGGAGGTGATCGCGTATATCCCGAGCAACACCGGGAACCAGCTCATGTACTCGGTTGACAGGAATCCCTCAAAAGTGAAAAAGCCCTTCTCGTCCAACGCCTGGGTGAGGTCCGTGACACCGGCCAGCTCGCGAAACTGCTCGGGCATCGCTTCAAGGTAATCTCCCATTCCCTCCACCTCGGACACGGTCGGGTAGATCCACACGATCGCCGCCGCGTAAATAATGAGCCCCCCGGCCCATGCCAGGCTTCCGTACATGCCCAGCCGCAGGTGTACGGCCATGATCGCTATCTTCAAGACGCATCCCCTCGCGATTCCACCTGCGGACCGGGGTCTTGCGGCGCCGGTCCCTCGTAGAGAGACATGAACGCTTCTTCCAGAGTTGCCTCGGGGAACACAAGGTCGGCGACCGGCAGTCCGGCCAGGATCTTGACCACGCCGTCGACGCTGCCTTCGGGGATCGAAAGCTCGAGGTGGTCGTTTCCTGACGCCAGCACCTCAACGGCCCCGTCTGCTCCCCAGTTGAGGGCCGCGCCGGGTACCGGCATGGCGAACGTGACCGCCATACGCCGCCGCTTGTGACGCTTGAGTGAATCGACTTTTTCCACTGCGATGAGCCGCCCTTCACGGACGATACCGACGCGGTCGCAAATTCGCTCTATCTCCGGCAGGACATGGGAGGACAGGAAGATCGTTTTGCCGCGTCCCTTTTCTTCATCGACCAGGCCGTAAAACTCCTCCTTCACGAGCGGGTCCAACCCCGATGTAGGCTCGTCCAGGATCACCAGCTCCGGGTCGTGCATGAGGGATTGCACAAGGCCGGCTTTTTGCCGATTGCCGCTCGACAGCGTTCCGACCTTGCGGCCCGGATCGAGGCCGAACCGCTCGGCGAGTGTCCGCGCACGCTCCATGCCACCGGGTCGTCCTCCAGAACAGAGTTTGAAAAAAGCGTCAACAGTGAGCTGCGGGTAGATCATGAAATCGCCCGGCAGATTCCCGACCCGGCGGCGGAGATCGAAGGCATGTTTCCGGGTGTCCAGCCCGAGTATTTCGGCACGCCCGGAAGTTGGGCGGATGAAGTCGAGCAACAGGCGGATCGTCGTCGTCTTGCCGGAACCGTTCGGACCCAGAAAACCGAACACCTCGCCACGACTCACTTCAAGATCAAGGTTAAAGAGGGCGAGGATGTCCCCGTAGGCCTTTGTAAGGCCGAATGTCCTTATTGCGGCTTGCTTCGCGACCATTGGGATCTCGCGCGGGGTTCTACGGTCCGGGCCCGGTTATCTGAAACACTCCCGGACGCCAGTGATTTCCTCGTGGATTCTAGGGATTGACTCAGTGACCCGTGCCGGGGGGGATGACGAGAACCGGTACGCCGGAAGACCTGATTACGCTATCGGTGACGCTGCCCACTACCCACCGCGTAAGCCCGGACGCGCCACGCGTCGTCATGACGACCATAGCGCCGTCCATCCTCTGAGCCAGTTCAGCTATCTCGGTACGTGGATGACCGGTACTCACGTGGGTCCCGACAACATGCCCGCGCGCCCTCAACCGCGTGGCCGTCTCGGCGAGATAACGCCGGGCGGCCTTGTCGTCGTCTTCAACACCGGCTAGCAGTCCTGGCGACATGCTGCCATAAACGTTGGCGCCGTATGTGACCGGGAACGGTACCGAACGCACCAGAGTAACGGGTATGTTTGCGACGCTCGCGATGGCCTCGACGTGGGGCAACGCAGTTTCTGCGAGCTCTGAGCCGTCAAGTGGCACGATCAAGCACCGCGGCGTCCACTGGTTGACGTCGTGCTCGTTCTCCGCCGGCACTACTATCACCGGCATCGGCGAAGAGTGAATTACCCGATCGGTGACGGACCCGAGCAGGCCGCGGACGATTCCCGACCGCCCGCGCGATGCCATGACAATCAGCTGGGCTCCGCAATCCCGTGCAGTCAGGACGATTTCACTTGCTGCATCGGGGTTTTCGATGGCGGTGGAGGTTGTTCGCACCCCCGCCCCTTCGAGTTCAGCGGCCACCCTCTCGAGATAGCGCGCGCCTTCCGATTTCGTAGAGGCTTTGTCTTTTGGGGGACTCGTAGCTGGCACACCGGCGGCATCGGCGTGGGTCAACGCTCCGACCGGTTTCAATTCCCGTTCCGATTCAGGTAACACCGTGATCAAGGCCAGCTCGGAATCGAACAAGCGACTCAATCCCGCCGCCGCGGCCAGGGCAGATCGGGCTACGTCGGACCCGTCAAGCGGGAGGAGAATCCGTCGGTACTGTTTATCCACGCTGACCCCTTGTCACAGTGATTCGCCACGGGCGGCACATCGGTTCAACCGACTCCCGTGCTCCCATCCTCGGTGGAGGGATGTGAAACCAATGTGAAAGGAGGGTGCTCCATCGTGAGAGTCGCATGAGGATGCCGGTTAGCCGACGCTTTGAGGGCGCGTCCGCCCCCACACCCCGATCCGAGATTCCGGCAATGGCGTTGTCGTGGCATCGCCCCTCGCCGTTCCGGGCAGTCGTTGCGAACCTGTATTCATCAGAAACAGGGACCGGCTCCGACGAAATACTTTCGCCAGACCCGATGTCCACATCCGCATAGATCACATGCGGGAGGGATACGCGAGATGCAAGAACGACTTTCGGCCCGGGAACAGGTGGCGCGACCGCCGATCAGCATCGCGACCTACGCAGCGATAGTCGCGACACTTCTGATCATGGTGTTGAGCGCCGTCACGTTTGCCGCGAGCTCGGGCGAAGAGTCAGCCCGGCCTTCCTACGATCCGACGGTCAGCCTCGTCGGGTTCACCAGCGCCGATTAGGCGCTCGCGGCAGCGGTCGTCCGCACCCACGAACCCGTCCGCCGGGACGGCGGCGTGTTGAAATCGACGTTGTGCGTGACCCTTCTGGCTCATTTCGGACACCATCGGCCCGGGCGTTCTGAGCCTCCGAGGTCTGGCGGGAATTCGGTATCTGCGTGAGTATTCAATACATCGGCGCCGGACACCACACCCACCCCGGATCGCCGTTCGGATCGGTAGCTCTAACGGGAGTTTGATAGAAACAACAGAACCCGCGGGACGGTCCGTTCGATCCTTATACACCCAATACACCCACTCGACGCCAACACCCCGGCGTCACTGAATCGAACGGATAACACCGGAAATTGACGGCTTTGCCGGGACATCACCCAGTCCCTGCACTCACCCCGCCGTTAGCCCGGAGTCCGAAGGGGGCGGTTCGAGGGGAACCGCAGACTTCACCCGAGGCGATCACCGATCTTTAAGCCGGCTGCGGATGCGAATTCCGCGGCCGGTTCTTTTTTTGCGCCCGGTCGCTGCACGCGTTTCACCATCACACTGCCGTCGCCGGTCGCGATCTCGAACCCCTCTTCCCCGGACGATATGACGGTGCCGGGTTCGGCGCCTGGATCATTCGTAGTTCCGAGCCCGGAGTCGAATATCCGCAGCCTCTCATCGCCGTGGGTCGAGCTGGCGCCGGGTTGCGGATTGCATCCGCGTATCAGGTTGTAGATCTGCCCGGCCGGTTGAGACCAGTCGATCCGCCCGTCCCTCGCCCTCGCC
The DNA here is from genome assembly GCA_030747175.1 of Dehalococcoidia bacterium. Taxonomy (GTDB): domain Bacteria; phylum Chloroflexota; class Dehalococcoidia; order Lucifugimonadales; family Lucifugimonadaceae. Next base: position 37,990 of record JASLLE010000006.1, read on the forward strand.
CAGCTTTCGTAAGTCGCCTTCGATTCGTCCTGGACGATTCTTGGCGCGTTTCCATCCCTGACCAGGTCTATCGATTCCAGCATCGCCTCAACGCCCATCGGGAAGAGGTGGTTGAAATAGATGGACCCCAGCGTGTCGTCCGGACCGATCTCGACCTCTTTCTGGAGAAGTACCGGGCCGGTGTCCAGCCCTTCGTCCGGCCAGAAGATTGTCAGGCCGGTTCGTTTCTCGCCCATGATGATCGGCCAGTTGATAGAGCTGGGACCGCGGTGGAGGGGCAGTAGCGACGGGTGGTACTGGATCGTGCCGTGGGTCGGCCCCTGGATCATTTCCATTGGCACGATGTCCGTCACATAAGCCATGACACATAGATCGGGAGACAGCCCGTTGAACCGGTCGATCGCCTCTTCACTGCGGAACCGGTCCGGCTGGAACACCGCGATGTCCCGCTCCACCGCGCCTGCCTTGAGCGGGTCCTGTCGCCCGCCTTCCTGGTCGGGCGAGCAGAAAACTCCGACCACCTCGTCCTTGTCCGCTTCGAGGATCGCGTCCAGCACCGATTTCCCGAACGCTTGCTGACCGATTAGCACGATGCGCATCTGCAAAATTCTCCCGCAAGTGGTGCGATCCTGGGACGGGGACCGATCTGGATTTTTCAAGCCGTGCGCCGGGGGGCGCCGCCAGGTCCCGCCGATTCTAGCGTTCCAGCGCGTCGTTGCGTGGTCGGCGTGACCGCGGAACCCGCGAAATCGGCTCGCGATGTTCCGTCCGGGCTGTAGAGTGATCAGATGGATCTGCAACCAGATGGTCAAGAAATAGAACCCGCGGAAAACCCTGAACCGGCCCCGGATGACTTCCCGGGCTGGTTTCAACGCGGCCTCAGGTTCGCGCAACTCGGCTTCCCGGACCGGGCGGTGGAGTCGTTTGAACACGCCGAGGCGATAGAACCGGAGGACGCTACACTCCAGTTCAACCTCGGCACCGCCTACCTGTCCCTCGGTAACTTCATCCAGGCACTGGCCAACCTGGACCGGGCTATCGGCCTGGACCCCTCCAACTCGGACGCGTACGGCAACCGCGCCGTCGCCCACGCCGCGCTGGGACAAGAGGAGTTCGTCGCCGCTGACGTGGAGACCGCAGTGTCGCTGGGCGCGCCGCCCGAGGGGATCGAATCGGTGCTCGCCTACGTCCGGGAACGCGTGAACCCGGCCCAGGACTGAGCGACCCGGCGGGCAACGGCCGGGCTGACCGGCCGGGACTTCGACGTTGCTGAGACGGTCGACGGCCCCTAACGCCGGGGCTGATCCCAGTCCGGGTATTCCGTTTCCAGCTCTCGCAGCCGCATGTAGTCACGAAGCGTGGCGAAAGCGGCGCGCGCCGCAGTCGCTTTCCGGTGCGAAGGCTCGACCCGCATCGCCTGCGCCAGGTGCTCGGAGAGGAAATGGGCCTCGGCCACGGACACGGGCCGGAACTCGTCATGTCGCAGGATCGTTTCGACGTCGACATCCTCGTTCAGCAATCTGGCGGCGGCGCGTCCGGCGGCGAGATCTGCGCGGTCGAACAAGAAACCAGAATCATCCCGCCCGGGGCGCAGGATTTCGGCCTCGATCAACCGGGCCAGAACGGCCCGGTCCAAACCGGTCTCGTCCAGGTATTCGGCCAGCCCCACGGGTCCGCGTGGCGTTCGGAGTTGTGTCGTGGACAGTCCGAGCTCGGCGGCCGGATTGGGGCTGTCAAGAATCCGGGCGATGACCGCCAGCGGCAATCCCCGATCCTGGAAATCCTTGATCCGGGCTATCCGCTCCACCATCTCGGGCGGATACGATGCGCGTGTCCTCGCCGTCTTTGCCGGATGCGGAAGCAATCCCCGGTTGACGTAGAAATTTATGGTCGCCGGGCTGATCCCCGTGCGTCGGGATAGTTCCCCGACCGGGATGCCGGTTTCATTCGCCATGTTGTCAAGCGCTCACTTGTCAACTTGTCTGGCAACAGATTAGCCACTTGCGAACGCAACGTCCAGCGATCAACGGTTCCGATGTTGGCGAGGTTGGATCATATCGCCCGGTGATTCTGCGCTCAACGTCCCGTGCTGCGGAACAAGAACCTGGATCAATCCGCGGCCTGTCCCCGAGCCTGAGGGAATCCGTGCCCACAGTGACGCCGTACAAGAAATCGGAAGCGAGACGGCCGGGCATGTACCGTGCACTTACCCGGTCGCTCGCTTCCTTTCGCTCCGTGAGTCAACGCCGGTAAGCAACCCTTCCTCGTCATTCCTCTCCCGGGAGGAATACACGAGAAGCGTCGGGAATAGTGCTCCGGGTCGTTACCTGGACGACGCGTACCGCGATGGTGCGAAACTACCGGCATGGCTGCTACACGTGTGCTGCTCATCGGCGGTCCTTCACACGCCGGCAAGACGACGCTTGCCGAGGCGGTGGCCGCCAGGCTCGGCTGGAGCCATGTTTCCACTGATTGGATGGCCCGGCATCCCGGTCGACCGTGGAAGTTGGAGGATCGGCCGGTACCGGATCATGTTGCTGACCATTACTCGTCGCTATCTGTTGAAGAGTTGATTACCGACGTGTTGCGCCACTACAACGGCATGTGGCCGGATATCGAGGGATTGATACGGACGCACGTTAAGGACGAATCAGCAGACTGCCTGGTACTCGAAGGTTCGGCCGTACTTCCGGAGCCTGTTGCCAACGCGGGGCTGGAGCAGGTGGCTGCTTGCTGGCTTACTGCGGCCGCAGGCCTGCTCGAAGATCGCATACTCGCATCCAGCGACCACGCGCGGTCTTCACCGGGCGAACAGGCGTTAATTCAGAAGTTCGTGGGGCGAAACAACGGACTCAACGGACTGATGATGGACGCCGTCAAAAAACACGGCCTCGCCCACATCGACACAGGACTCACCGCCGGCGTTGACGCGCTGAGCGCACGTCTCCAGGACCTCGTAGACCGCTAGTCTGAACTGTCACCGCTGATCAACACGCCGCTGAGGATGCACGGTTCGTCGCCGGGATTGCGCCAGCGATGTCGCGTGGCGCGTTGAACAACGCAGTCTCCGGGGGCAAGAAGATGCACACCGTCATCCAGCTCAAGTTCAATCTGGCCGGAGACGACCACTATGAAATCCAGGGTGTCTGTCGTGTGCCACCCGGAATCACCGGATTCAACGGTTCCGCCGGTATCGAAACGGGACATCGCCTCGGCGTATTCATCTGATTCCCGATCGACGGCCTCTAACTCAGACTCCGGTGGCACCCGGAGCATCACCCAGTTGATTCCGCCCGCCGCGGGGAGTTGAGCGAAACTATCGACATCGGCGGGATCCCGGTCCTCGTCCAGGACCGGTGGACTTGAACTCGTGGTCCACATCACGTCGAACTGTGTCGTCAGTAGATCGAAACGTCCGGGAGACGGCCCGTCCAACGCTGCGTGTGACCGGCCGTCTGAGTCGATCCCTGTTACCAGTCTTCGAGCGAGCAACTATACCTCCGACGAACCCTACGTGGTCTCGTAGCCGATGCAGTCTATTCCACCTGCGCCGGAAACTCGGAAACTCGGTGGAAATCGGGTAATGGTCGCTTACCCGGACATCACGTCTTCTGGCACGGCGCCGATCTGTATGAGCAGGGTCAGGAAGTCGGGCCTATGCCACGTCTCGACGATTTTGCCGTCACTGGCCCGGTCCATGTGGTGTCCGTTGAAACTCACGGGTTTGCCGGTTGGGGCATGTCGTTTGAACTGGCCCGAGTGGGTACCGGTGATGGTCAGTTCGGAGGCGACGGGATCACCTTCAGCAACCAGTTGGTGCACCGTGACCTTCCAATCCGGAGAGCCAGTGCGCTGGCTCAACAACCCGGCGCGCGCCTCATCCAGAGTTACCCGCACCGCTCCGGCGCTCGCGACGTTCGGAGTGGGCCGCGTGACTCTACGGATCCGTTCGTCGATCATGACTTCCTCACGATTTCGACCCTATGCTGTCGACCTGATACGAATTGCGCCGCATTCGTGCCACGACGGGGCGTCATTCGAGTCATACACGCCTATACCTTCCGCTCGGCGTAGTGGGGAAATGCTTCCATGGCCGAAATCCTGACCCTGATCAGCATCATTGTCCTTGCAGCTTTTGTCGTCTTTGCAGCCTTTGCAGTCGCGGTCGCAAAACGGAGAACCCAAGGCCAACAAGGGTCGCACCGAGGAAACCGATCCGCTGAATCGGAGCAACAACCCACTCCACCGACACCTTCCTCTTGGCCTTACTAGCGCCTGCCTGCCGACGGCCGCAACAAGCCCCGCTCCGGCGCTGGTGACGCTGGAAACGGGGAGATTTACCCTGTTCGAACGGACCCGGCGTCGTGGAAACCCTGGATCTCGGCATCCGAATAGCCGGCCTCCGACAGAACCTCCCGAGTGTGTTCGCCGCGACCCGGCGATGTCCTGACCGCCACGGGAGGACTCTCGGACCATTTGGACAGTGGTCCCGGGGTCCGAACTCTCCCCCCAACGGGGTGTCGCTGCTCAATAATCATGCCCACCGCCTGGGATTGTTCGTGGTCGAGCATCTCCTCAACGTAGAGGACGGGCGCAGCGGGAACCCCGGCAGCGTGGAAAATGCGCATCCACTCGGCAGCGGTCTTGCCGAGGATGATCTTCTCGATTCGGTGAGAAAGATCGATCGCGAACTGGATCGACTCCTCCGCCGTCGGATCCCAGTCATCGTTGAATCGAATGTCCTCGACTCCGAGGCAATCGGCCGCTTTTTTCCGCAGAGGCTCGCTCAAGCAGCCCAGTGTGAGCACCTGGTCCGCTGTCTGGTAGGACCGGTAGTAAATCAAATGGGCGACGGGGATGGTCCGCCGCTCACGGTACACGGCGTCGATTTCGGCATAGGTCAGGCCGGCCTCCCTGAGCAGAGGGAGCTCCTCTTTGACGAATACGGCCGCTGGAGTTGGAGAATTTTCGACCTCGGTTAAAGACGGAGTTTGAATCGTCAATGCGTTCGCGAACAGCGAGGTCTCAATCTTTTGCCCCATTCCCGTCCGCTCGCGATAGAACAGTGCCGCGCATACCGATTGGACGACGGAGTAGCCGGTCGCGTAATCGACCATAGGCGTCGCTGTCAGATAACGGGGCACGCCATCATTCAGTGTGAGATCTCCGGAGGTATATCCTCCGAAGACACCTTCTGATGCCATGATTCCGGTGAGTCCCTGCATCAGCAAGTCATAACCCGGGTCACCGGCGAATGGTCCTTCCCTCCCGAACGCCGTGATTTCGGCGTAAATAATGTCCGGTTTCACGCCTCTTAACGTTTCGTAGTCGATTCCGAGGTTCTCGAGAACATCGGCCCGATTGTTGACCGTCACGACATCCGCCTGCGATATCAACTTGTGGACGACGGAACGTCCTTCATCCGAAGCCAGGTCAAGACACACGGATCTTTTGCCGCGGTTGAGGGAGATGAAAACCCTGCTTTCGGATTCGCTCAGCGGTACGATGCCGGCCCGTGCAGGTTCGCCCCACGGCGGTTCGATCTTGACCACGTCTGCGCCCAGGTCTGAGAGCAGTACGCCGCTGACCGGACCGGCGACGATCTGTGAGAACTCGATTACCCGAATGCCCTGGAGCGGACCAGTCATCCATGCACCTGCCTGAATCTGGGTGGCACTGTGAACAAACTTGCCACGACGGCGCAGCTTACAGCTAAACGGCGGGTCCCAATCGCTTTGATGGGCGTTGTCATCGCCTCTTAGTTACGCCCGCAAGATCTCCCGCTGCGTCAGGATGCGCTCGGTGAGGGGATTCATCCCAACGTCGTTCAGGCGCTGAGGCCACCGTCGATCACTAGCGCGTGCCCTGTCATGAAAGTCGATTCATCCGAACACGAGTAGAGGATGGCGTCGGCGATCTCGTCTGGCTTGCCCCAGCGGCCCAATCTGTTGGCCGCGACGAACATCTCCGCCATCTCGGTCGGCACAGTCACCCCGGGGTTCACCATGTCAGTTTGAACCACACCCGGGCACAGCGCGTTCACGCGAATGGCGTCTCGGCCGTACTCCAGCGCTGCGCTCCGGGTAAGTCCCAGGACCGCGTGTTTGGAAGCGGTGTATGGCGCGGTTGGACCGGCTCGAAGGCTGGCGACAGACCCTACGTTCGTGATTACTCCCCGCAACCCAGCATCCCCGTCAGGCTCCTGATGAAGCATTTGCTTCAATTCTGACCTCATGCAAAGCCACACGCCTTTCTCATTTATGTCGGACACCTCGTACCATTCGGCTTCTGAGTACTCATGCAGCCGTTTCAGACCTGACGGCCATCCGACGCTAGCGTTGTTGATCGCGCAGTCCAACTTTCCGTAAGTCAATACCGCAGTACGGACCATGTTTTCGACATCCGCGGATCGCGACACGTCGGTTTGGACGAATTTTGCCGCCGCTCCGAGGGCCTCGATCTGTGCAACCGTCTCAAAGCCTTCTGCTTCTCTTCGACCGGCCACCACGACGCTCGCACCCTGACGGCCAAATGCGATTGCCGTCGCTCTGCCGATACCTGAGGTTGCACCAGTAACCAACGCGACCTTGCCCTCGAAAGAACCTGTCATTGATTTCCTCCTGCGCAATATGGATGGGGCCAGTCGATTGACCGAGTTACGCCCGCAATATCTCCCGCCGAGCAAGAATCCTCTCGGTGAGCGGCCGCATGCCCAGGTCACGGGCGATGGCGAGCGCTTCGTCCTGCAGCGCGATGGCTTTCTCGCGATCGCCGCCCCCCGAGGCACTCGCGTTTGCTGAGGTTCTCGAAGCATCATCCCGGTCCAAAAGCATCTCGGCGTATTCGGAGCAGGTCCGGGCCACCTCCGGGCGCATTCCGGCAGGGCGGATGACGTTGAGGGCCCGCTCGAATGCCTGCGCGGCGGAGTCCCAGTCCTCCAGGGAGGCGTGAAGCAATCCACGCAACCGGTCCACCGAAATGTGCATGAAGCTGAACAGGACGATCGGCGGTATCACGGACTCCAGCACGGCGAGTGATTCCGTCGCGGACTCCCTGTCGTGCCGAATCACCGCCCGGAAAGCGCGGCTGAACTCACCGGGGATTTCCAGCAGCAACATTCGTTCCGGGTGACGGTGCGGGATCCAATCCGCCGATCCGTTGAAATCGACCAGTGAATATGCCGCGATCGCCCTCAAAGACGAGGGCGCACCGGAAGAAGGGAGTCCTCTCTGGTTCGCGGCTTCATCCAACTCGGCCAGGCAAGCATGGAGAGATTGTTCGTCACCGGTCTGAATGGCTATGTAAGCGAGTGTTACCTGGGCAGACATCCACGACCCGCCTTCGCCGAACTGCGCCGTGTCCAGGACCATCAAAGCCGCATCGCGTGCCGAGATCCAATCCCCTTGATTTACATGGATTTCTGCAACGCGTGCGTGCGCATGGCCCTGCCACCGAACGTCACGCCAACGGGTCGCGTATTTGACCGCCTCGCCGGCTAACTTCGCCGCCTCTTCGATCTCACCAATCTGCACGTGTGCCGTCGTCGTCCACTGATAGGCACGATACCGGGACACACTCGCCTCGGCATTTGCGGTTAGCGCAAGCGCCTGTTTACCGTACGGGATCCCCTGCTCGGGAAGCACGGCGCCCCCGTACACGTTGACGCGATTGGCCATCACCGATGAGAGCAGGATTTCGTCATCTTGCGCCATAGCAATCCCCTCGGCGCGATCCAGCGCGTCAAGCGCGATATCTGTCTGGTTCGTCGAAAACCCGATCGCTAGCGCATAGTCGGAGAGCATGTATCCAATCTGCTCGGAGCTCTCGTCCAATCCGGCGATAATTTGCTGGTACCTTTCGGTCATGGCAGTCGCCAGCCCGGAGTTGTGCGCGTCTTTGAGTCCGGCGGCGGCTGTCTCAAAATCACTCTGTTCCAGGTAGTAATCGATCGCCGCCGCCATTGCATCTATCGATTCCTGGATCCTGCCTACCGCTCCCCCGGCGCGGCTGGCGAGGAGCAAGAGTCGGGCATGGTCTGAATCGACCGGCCGGTCCGTCAGTCCCAGTGCGATATCGGCCCGTCGATAAGCATCGTGGTTGGCGTGAACCGAGAAAGCCGCCTGAGCCGCTACGATCGCGTAGTGCTCCGCTCGTTCTCCGCCCAGGACCGATTCTGCTTCCAGGAAGTGGGGCAGTAGTTCCGGCGCGTGGTCATCAGCGTCGTCACCGTACATTCGTTCCAGCACGCTCGCGATGTTGGCGTGTATCCGGACTCGTCGGGCAAGTGAAAGTTCGCTTGTGAGGGTTTCCTGGAACAGAGCATGGGTGAACTGGAAATGGCCGATCTCGTCCGATAACTCCTCAATCAGCTTGGCATCCAGCGCCTCATCGAGGACGTCCAATAACTGGCCCTCGGTAGTGTCCTCCGCCAGTTCCCTCAAGGCTGCCAGCGTGAAATCGCGACCGATCACGGCTGCCGTGGTGAAGATTTCGTTGGCCCGGTCGGACAGGCGGTCCAACCGGCGTCCTATGACCTCGCGAACGCCTTCCGGTATACGGACGGACCAGGTTGAACGGCCGGACACCTTCTCTTCGGCGAGTTCGCCCGACTGGACAAGGTCCCGAATGACCTCGGTGACGAAGAGAGGGTTTCCCTCTGTGTGGCGCTGGATCGTGGCCGATAGTTCGTACGGAGCGGAGAACCCGGCCGCAATTTCTACAAATCGGGCGATGTCCGCCTCGCTCAGCCCCCTCAGTAAAACGCGCTCGTACAGTCGCTCACGCGCCAGGTCACCCAGAGTCACGGTGAGGGGATGCCGACGGTTCAACTCCATGTCCCGGTATGTGCACAGCAGCAGGACTCGCGCCTGCCCCAGCTCGCGGGCGATGAACTCCAGGAAGGTGAGCGAGGGCTGATCCGACCAGTGGAGGTCGTCCAGGACGATCACGAGCGGCCGGGACTGAGAAGCCGCCCTCAGGAAACTGGTTATCGAATCAAATAGCCGGAACCGGGCACTCTCCGGATCATCCATCAGCGGCGGCGGCTGTAACTCCGGCATCCGGTCCTTCACGTCAGTCACGATCTCCGCGACGACGGACGCGCTGGATCCCATCTGGCGGCGCAACTCGTCAGATTCGATATCCCGCACGTAGCTGCGAATCGCCTGCACCCAGGGCCAGTACGGCGGGGCACCTCCTCCCTCGTAACACCGTCCCCACAGCACTTGCGCACCCCTGAGGCCGGCGTAGGTTGTGAGTTCCTCGCAGGTCCGGGTTTTGCCGATACCCGGTTCACCTACCAGGGTGACCAGGCGGCCTCGTCCTCCAAGCACGTCTTCCAGTGCGGCTTTGAGCTGGTCCATCTCAGCCTGTCGTCCGACGAATACGCCGCCGGCAAGGGATTCCAGTGAGTTGGCTTCGCGCTCAACAGTCTCGCCTCGTGCTGTCAGGTCGATGGCCTCAAGTGCGTTGAACACGTCCTGCGCGCTGTTCGGCCTCTCTGATGGGTCTTTGGCGAGCATGCGCATGATGAGCGCTTCTAGCGGTCTCGGACACGTCCCGTTGTGCCAGGTTGGAGCGACCGGCGGTGTATTGATGTGCTGGCCGATGATGGCGACCTCTTCATCTCCCAGGAAGGGAGGACGGCCTGTCACCATTTCGTAAAGCATTGCTCCCAGCGAATACAGGTCGGCCCGGGGAGTGATGTCCCCGCCGGTTGCCTGCTCGGGCGGCATGTAGGAGACGGTTCCGATCATCATCGCTTCTCGGGTGAGGCGTGATCGATCGGTCAGCATTGCAAGCCCGAAGTCGCCGATCTTGGCCGTGCCGTCCTCCGTCAGCCAGACGTTCCCGGGCTTAAGGTCACGGTGGACGATGCCGCGGTCGTGTGCGAACGCCAGCCCCTCGCAGACCGCCTTGCCGATCTCGATGGTGCGTTCAAGAGGGAGACCGCCGGCCGGGCGGCCACGGGGAACCGCCCCGACAACGTTATCGCGCGTCGGCCCGTCCGTAGGGGCAGGCCCCTGTGCCTGCCCTCCGCGGTCCGCTGCATCTAACAACGCCTCAACATCCCCTCCACCCATGAGCTCCGTCACCATGTAGGGCGAACCATCGTCCTCCTGGCCCAGATCGAGCACCGCAACGATGTTGGGATGCACACCCAGCCGCCCCATCGCTTGGGCCTCGCGGGAGATGCGTTCTTTCGACGTCTGGTCGAAGCCCTCGGTCTTGATGAGGGCGAAAGCCACTTCTCTGTCCAGCAGGGTGTCGTGGGCCTGGTAGACGCGCTTCTTGCCGCCTTCGCCGAGAAACTTGCTGACCTGGTAGCGGTCGTTAGCGAACGACGAAGGGATTAGATCTCTACCGTGCCCTTCCTTCCCCGGAAGGATCGAAGAGCCGGTCGTGGGCGTATTGCCATACGCCCCTAAAACGGTGGATGTGGACGAGCCTTCTCCCTCACCCTTCCTCGGAAGGGCAGGCTCCCGGCCTTCTCCAGCCGGAAGAGGGGATTCCACAGCCAGCCAGCGCTCGGCGGCTTCCAGGTACGCGACCGCTTCAGAGTTGTTTGCATCAACCGCGAGTACGTTTTGCGACAGAATCCGGACGGACGTCCAGTCATCCGCCTCTTCTGCCGCATCTATACGATCAAGCAGCCGCTCGATCCGCCTCTGCGCACGTTCGCTCGTCATGATGGTGGCGATGATACATCTACACCATTTCTCGCGTTTCAGAGATGTGGCTTCGCATCGCACTCAGGTTCAGGTAAGGTCTCCGACGGCGGTCGACATTCATGCCCGCGACCGCACTCAGCGCATTCATCCCGCACGCATGCCGTGCGTCCCGGAAACCCGGTAGAAGGAACCACAACACATGGAAACCAACGCGCTTGGCAAGACCGGCCTTGAGATCACCCGGCTTGGGATCGGACTCTCCGAGATCGGTTCCATCCTCCACGCCGAGGACGAGAAAACGGCTTCAGACGTACTCAACGCCGCCCTGGATAACGGCATCGATTTCCTTGACACCGCTGCCTGTTACGGATTCTCCGAGGAGTTCATCGGCCGGTCCATCCCGACCCGGCGTGACGAGTATGTGCTGGCGTCGAAGGCCGGACATTACGTCCCGCGTGGCGAGGGCGAGGACTGGACCTATGACCTCGTTACGGAGTCGATCGAGCGTAGCCTGACGTTGATGAAGACGGACCACCTCGACCTGATCCAGCTCCACTCCTGCACGGTCGACATCCTCGAACAGGGTGACGTGATCCGGGCGATCCAGGACGCCAGACAGGCCGGCAAGGTGAACCACATCGGCTACTCCGGAGACAACGAGAACGCCAGATGGGCGGTCGATTCCGGTATTTTCGAGACGCTACAAACGAGCTACTCGCTGGTCGACCAAGGCGCTCGGGCAAACTTGTTCCCGGGCGTTGTCGAGCAGGGCATGGGGCTCATCATCAAGCGGCCCATCGGCAACGCCGTGTGGGGACGTGCGAGCGACCCCAATCCGTACTGGCACATGCCCAGTTCGTACACCGAGGAGTACTTTCGGCGTGGTGTTGAGATGGCGAAATCCGGCCCGGTGGAAGACGCGCCGGATGACGCTATCGAGCTGGCGATGGGCTTCACGTTGAGCCGGCCCGAGGTTTCGACTGTGATCGTAGGCACGCTGAACCCGGCACACCTGGCGTCAAACGTGGAGATGGCGGGCGGCGGCCTCACGATCTCTGACGCCGCGATCGCCGACCTGGAGCGTCGGTATGACGAGGTCGGGAGCGACTGGGAGCAACGTGGTTAATAGATCGATGATCTCCCCCTCTCCCGGTGGGAGAGGCCCAACCGCACAAGGGGTGAGGGAGGTCAAAGGTTTCCGCAACTACGATGTCTTTTCGCTGACGATAACTCCGGTGAAGGTTCCTCGTCCTTCCGGACCCGGAAGGATCGGGATGACGCATTTCGGAGTGGTTGCCTCATTCGGGCGGAGCAAGCCCCGCCCTTACAGCACACCCACCCTGAGGCTCTCGAAGGGTCCGCCTGACAACAAATAGAAGGGTCAATATGCCTGACAGGCTCAAGATTGGTGTCCTGGGCGCTGGCGCTGCGGCGCAGTGGTATTACCTCCCCGCGACGCAGCACTGGGACGACCGTCTGAAACTGACGGCGGTGTGCGACGTGGACGAGGCCCGTGCCGGGGGGTTCGCAGATCAGTACGGCGGCACGGCGTACGGCGATTACGAAGCGATGCTCCGTGACCCGGAGGTCGATGCCGTCGCGGTCCTGACTCCGCACCGGTTTCACACGGAGCAGGTAATCGCGGCTTTACAGGCCGGCAAACACGTCATGGTCGAGAAGCCGATGACCGAGGGTTTCGACGACGCTTTGAAGGTCTGCGAGCTGGCGGAGGCGAACGGCCTCTCGGTGTCGTGCGCGCCGCCCAACATGCTCCATCCGGGACAGCGTCGGCTGATGGAGATCGTGTCGAAGGGCGTGATCGGCAAGATCAACCTGATCAAGCTCAGCCAGAACTCCATGGGACCCGGTTCACGGCCCGGCGCGCCGACAGATTTCTCATGGTTCTACCAGTCGGGCGCGGGCGGCATGTCCAGCATGGCGGGGTACGGGTTGGTGCGCCTCACCGGACTTCTCGGGGGCGTGAAGTCGCTCTCTGCGATGGCGACGACCTCCATCCCGGAACGGGTGATGAGAGACGGTCCGGCGGCCGGCAAGAAGGTCGAGGTTGATGTGCCGGACAACAATGTGATCGTGTTCGATATGGGCAACGACACACTCGGCACGATGGACACGGGATACGTGGCGATGGGCTCCGAAGCGCCGATGATGTCGCTGTTCGGGGCCGACGGCACGATCGAGGTGTATGGCGGCGACCAGGTGCTGCGGATTCGGCTGTACCGGGACGACTGGCAGACCGATGTCGATGGCTGGGGGGACGTGGACATACCGGGCCTCGATACTCGCTGGGCCTTGCACCCGGCGACGCTGCTGTCGCTTGCGGACGCCGTTCTGGACGGGAAGCCCCTGTTGAACGGACCCCGACAGCTCGCGCACGTGATCGAGTTCATCGAAAAGGTGTGGGTGTCGGCCGAGAGCGGTCAGCGTGTGGACATGACGACCGATTACACTCCGCCGTCATGGAACGAGTTGCCGATGGAGGTCCGGGACGACAAGTTCGGGCTGGCTTGAATACCGCGTAATGCAACGACGGGGCTTCTCCCTCACCCTTCCGATGAACGGAAGGGCAGGCTCCCCGTCCTCTCCCGTTGGGAGAGGGGACGAAACCACAGCGCCTCAAGATAAAAGACCCGCGTCCCGGGGCTCTCGAAGGACCGGAGTCCGGGAGTCCACATACACTATGCGCGTCTGGCTTTTCACGCCGGGAGAAGAGAATCGTCAGATTTCAGCCTGCAAAGAGGAGTCCGCATGCCGGAGAATCGAATACTCGCTGCCAACCGCGCCGGCAAGATGGCGCATCTGCTCCAGTTCCATCACCCTTCCACGGAGCTGATAGAGCTGGCGGCGATGGCGGGGCTGGACGGCGTCGATTTGGATGGCGAGCACGGTCATTTCACGCTGTCCGAGGTGGATGCGATCTGCCGGCAGGCGAACGCTTACGGCATGACGGTGACGGCGCGCGTCCCGGCGATCGAGTCCTCGATCATCAACGGCTACCTCGCCCGCGGCGTGCAGGGCATCCAGGGGCCGCACATGGAGACGGCTGAACAGGCGAAAATCCTGACCGACGCCACACTGTTCCTGCCCGAGGGCGAACGCTCATGGGGACCGGCGCGTGGAAACGTGTACGGTCATTACGACGCCATCAAGGATCTGCACGGCGGGAACACGGAGTTCCTGGCGGATTCCAACGCCAACATGCTTGTGGTCGCCCAGGTGGAGTCCAGGCTGGGGCTTGAGAACATCGACGAGATACTGGACGTGGACGGTATCGACTGCATCACGTTCGGTCCGAACGATATGGCGGCATCGCTCGGTCATCCCGGAGAGCCGGGGCATGCGGATGTTGTGGAGGCGCACCGGCACATCACGGAGCGTGTGCGAGCGCACGGCAAGCGGCTGCTGTCGGACCGGATGACGACGGTGCGGGCGACGACGATCGTGCTGGACGCGCTGCGGACGCATATGGCGGAACACGGAAACGATCCTGCTGGCGAGGGCGCGTAGGCCGGCCCGTTGGTGCTCCGAGTCCGTTGTCATCCCGGGCGCATGCGAGGGATCTGCACCGCGCGGGTTGCCGTGCATGAAACGCTATTTGCGTCCCAAGCCTCTCGCACGGACGACCACCATCTCGTTTTCCAGTTTGGGCAGGAGATCAACCGCCTGGTAAAGGTCCGTCTGGGACGCTCGGGATGACACACCGTGACCTTCTCGCGTTCCGAGGGGAGAAGATATTCACGTCCCATTTCTCCGGCGAGAAAGCGGTGTAGGCTGCGCTGCTGTCGCGAAACACGTGGAAGGAGTGAACGATGTCGGCGTACATGATCGTTCAACTTGAGATCACCGACCAGGAAGGGTTCAACGAGTACATCAAGCTGGTTGTGCCGCAGATTCACGCGTACGGCGGGCGGTACATCGTCAGGGGCGCGCCGCACGAAAACCTGGAGGGTGAATGGGACCCGGGTCGGCTCATCGTGTTTGAGTTCCCGTCACTTGAGGCCATCCACGAGTTCTACGGTTCCGAGGAGTACCAGCCCCTCATCCCGATCCGAGAGCGCAGCGCAAACTCCGTACTCACGGTCGTCGACGGGTATGACGATGCCGGCCCCGCCTGATACGCCATGAATTCGGCCCGATCACGTCGTACCGGGTTCGGCGGCACGCCCATCAGCGCACCGTCGTTGGACGATGCGCGTGCCGCGGCTGAGCGTATTCGAGAGGTCGCCGTACGAACGCCGCTGGTACCGCTTCGCTCCTACTCGGGCGCTCGGCCGGAGATCCTGCTCAAACCCGAGACGCTTCAGCCCGTGACCTCGTTCAAGATTCGCGGGGCCTACAACTGGGCGTCCTCCCTCACCGACGCACAGCGCGCCCGGGGACTGTCAACCGTGAGCGCCGGCAATACGGCACAGGCGGTTGCTTACGCCGCGCGTCTGGTCGGGGCTTCGGCGCGGAGCCGGCTTCCAGACACGACGCCACGGGCCAAGATCGATGCGATAGAGGCCTACGGCATGGAACCGGTCTTTATGCCCGGCGATGAGTTGTTCGACTGGATGCTGTCGGCCGGCTGGGAGGGTGAGCCGTACACCTTCCTCCACCCGTGGGTCGAGCCGCTGATGGTGGCCGGGAGCGCTACCGTGGGATTGGAGATATTCGACGAACTGCCGGACGTGGACACGGTTTTCATATCCGTGGGCGGTGGCGGGTTGATCTGCGGAGTCGGTAGCGCGCTTAAGGCACTGAACCCCGGTATCCGGGTGGTTGCGGTGCAACCGGAGGCGTGTGCTCCCATCCGGGCTTGTCTTGCGGCAGGACAGCCGGTGTGGGTGGACCCGGAACCAACCCTGTGTGACGGGCTCGGCGTGCCGCTGGTGACAGACGAGATGTGGCCGTTGTTGCGCTCTGTGGTGGATGAGACGGTGGAGATATCTGAAGAGCAGGTGGAGGATGCCATCAGGCGACTGGCTCTGGACAACAAACTCGTGGTCGAAGGCGCCGGAGCCGCCTCACTTGCCGCTGCCCTGGCGACGCCCATCGAGCAGCGGGGCCGCTCGGTCTGCGTGCTTAGCGGGGGGAGTATCGATGGCGACAAGTTTGCGGCGATTGTTGGTGGGGCTGTATGACTGACCGACACGAGGACGAAGGACCGGACCCGATAGTGATTCGCGCGGCAATCCCGGATGACCTGCCGGCGCTTGCCTCGCTGCTGGGTACGGCGTTTGACGAAGACCCGGTCGCGATCTGGCTGACGCCGAACGAAGAACGACGTGGTGCTGTTCTTCAAGAATTCTTCGGTCTAATTGCCCGCGAGATTTGCCTGCCACAGGGGTTGACCTACGTCACGGAGAACCTGGGCGCCGCGGCTCTATGGGAACCTCCGTTAGGGGAGTGGCCGTTGGAGCCGGATATACCGGAGTCCACCTGGGCCGAGATCATCGGACCGGACGCTTATGCACGGTTCAGCGCGTTCGCAGATGTAATGGATGCCCAACGACCCGAAAAGCGCCACGTTTACCTATCGTTGATCGGGTCGTTACCTGAGTATCGAGGGCAGGGACTGGCATCGGCGTTGTTGGATGCCGGGCTGTCGCGATGGGATCGCCAGGGTATGCCGACCAATCTCATGAGCACCAACGGCGACAACCTGCCGTTCTATGAAAGCCGCGGGTACGAGGTGATTGCCGAGGCGGTTCTGCCGGACGGCGGGCCACGCCTGTGGGACATGTGGCGGGAGCCGCGATAGTTGGGGCGTGTTTGCAGGATCGATCACTATCAGACCCGGGGGCGTATTGCCGGAGGTCCCTGCGGTGTTAGCGCGGACCTTCGTGCTGCCTTATCGTCGGCGACCCGGACATTTAATTGTCATTCCGGGCATATATGCCCATTCCGAAGCCCGCACGCGAGGAATCTCCCGGCCGATATTCCTGCTCAGTTGTTACTGGCGGAAGGATCGATCACCTGTGCGGGTGTACGGGGTAACCGCCGCGTACGGTGTGGGGCAGAGCTTCAGGGCGCCTGCGTCCCGCCGACGTAGCGCGGGTCCAGCCTCCGCACCATCGTGTACAGGAGCGGAGTGAACCCGGCCGGCCCGAGCCAGAAGCCGGACCCTTCCGGGTTCGACGTCTCGAAATCGACTGTCGCAGATTTCCAGCCGGACTCGTGCATCCAGCTCAGTAGAGCGGCAAAGAGCGCGTCGGCCGCTCCGGTGCCCCGTTTTTCGGGTTTGAGAAACGCCCCGTTGACGTGGGGCACCGGTGGCGACATGAGCGACTTCGGGTCCTGGGACCCGGCCTCTGCGCTGATGAATCCGGTGACCTCGCCCTCACTGCGGCTCACAAACAGACCCCTTGAGGGCCTCTCGATCCACGTGCGGTCGTATGTATGCCCGCCGCCGGGCGACCACGGTCGCCAGATCGGCGGCGCGTCCAGGTGAGCATTGAGGTTCGCTTCCATCTCGTTAACGGCGTCCAGTTCTTTCAATGTGGGACGTGATACTTCGACGCCTGAGACAACCGGCCCGACAGCGTCGCCAACCCCAACCGCCCTTCCGCCGTCGATAAGGTGACGGCCAAATCCCGTCTGCACGAGGCAGTCATGGGTGGCCACGTCGTCGGCGAAAACGATCGCCATGTGCAGCGTCGTCTCGGGCCGTCCAGACAAGCGGCACCACGCCGTATACATCTCCGAAAACAGCGTGTCGGGTGCATCGACGACGGTGGCGTGCGCCCACTCCCACATGAAAGACATCCGCACGCCGCCCAGGCCGCTCACGGCCCGGCCGGTGAGATATCCGATGAGCTGGCCCCCTCGCTCCGCCACGATTCCTTCGCCGGTCGAAAGCCAGCCGGAGAGCAACTCTGCGACCACCTCAATGGTGTCCAGGTTCGCCGGGTACAGCGGGTTGCTGGACCGGCGGGCCCGATGCCGTTCAACAAACAGATCGGCACAGACGGCCACATCGGCCGCGGTCATCGGGCGTAACGAAGGCGATGTCAGGGTCAAGCCGTGCCCGATTCCAGTAAAGTCCGGAGCGAATGCGTCTGGCGCTTCGGGTCTTCCCCCTCGTGTTCACAGCGGTCGGCCGGCTGATCCAGCGGCCAACCGCCACGGTCGTGTACCGCCGGCATGATTCTCTACCTCCCATTTTTGACCTGTTCAGACCTGATCCTGTTGACGATCTGCAACCCACTGGCTGAAATCGCGTTCCATATCTTCCGAAAACTCCCGGTCAACCTCGCCCGGCGTATATACGCCTTCAGCGATTCTTTGCTGACCGAACTCGTCACGCAATCGCACGCTCTCAGATCTGACGACGACCTCCTCCGCGAGGTGCGGCGGAATGAAGATCACGCCCTCCATCGTGCCGAGCACCACGTCGCCGGGTACGCATGTCGCCGTGTTGATCCGCGTTACGCCGTTGATATCGGGCATCGTAACCCCCGGGATCGCCTCCGGGTGCATGCGCCTCATGTACACGCCAAAGTCCGGGAACTCGATGATCCGTTGCGTGTCACGTATGCCGCCGTCGATCACCATGCCGCGGCCGCCGTTTGCCACGATAGCCGCCGTCAGGTTGTCGCCGACCAGGTTTACGCGACTGAACAGGTCTGCGACCAGCACGTCCCCCTCCACCATCTCGTCGATAACCCAGGAGTTGAGAAACCCGATCCGGCCTTCGTCTTCTCCAAGTTCGACCAGCGTGTCATGCAGATCGGGTCGTATCGGCACCCAGCGACAGGTGATTGCGCGCCCGACCATCACCCGTTCGACCGGCCTTCGTTCAGAGGAAAGATCGATAAAGCCTCCCACGAAGTTGTGGTGATAGCCGTGCGACCGCAGCACGCCCCACGCCTCTTCCGTGGTGACCGCTTTCATTCGCTCCAGGATATCCAGCGGGACCAGAGGACGGCCTCGCGCGTCACGTTCACCACTCCATTCGGAGGTGATGCTTCGGATGCGATCGGTATCGGTTAGTTGCATCGGAGGGATCAGGCTGGCCCGCGGTTCGCTGACCAGCCCTCAAAATCGCGCTCCATCTCCTCGGAGAAAGCCCGGTCCACCTCCCCCGGCGTGTAAACGCCCTCGGCGATTCGCTGCTGCCCGAACTCGTCACGAAGCCGCACGTTTTCCGAGCTGACGACCACCTCTTCAGCGAGGTGTGGAGGGATGAACATCACGCCCTCCATCGTGCCCAGCACTACGTCGCCGGGCAGGCAGGTCGCCACGCCGATGCGGATGACGCCGTTTATATCCGGCATCGACACGTCGTTGATGGCCGAGGGGTCCATGCCGCGGATAAAGGCGTTGAATCCTTCCATCTCGTAGATCCGCTGCGTGTCTCGCAATCCACCGTCGATCACCATGCCGCGCTTCGTGCTTACCCGGATAGCCGTCGACAGGTTGTCGCCAGCGAACGTCCCGTCAAATATCTTGCCGAACAAGTCGACAACTATCACGTCGTCCTCGACCAGTTCGTCGATCACCCACGAGTTCTGCCCGCCCACGCGTCCCTCGGATTCTCCAGTACGCTCGATGGCGTTGTTCAGGTCCGGCCGTGTCGGCACAAAACGGCAGGTGACCGCCCGGCCGACGAGGATTCGCTCCGGGTGCAGGATGTGGAAATCACCGGCGAAATTGTGGTGATAGCCGTTCCGCCGAAGCGTCCCCCACGCCTCTTCGCTGGTCACCTTCTCCATGCGCTTGATGATGTCCGACTCGACCAGCGGCCGCCCTCTGCGGTCACGTTCGCCCTTCCATTCGCTCGTGATGCTACGGATCAATTCGGAGCTGGTGAGTTTCAAGTCAGGGTCCAGTCGTGTTGGAGTTGGGGTCGGCCGTTGCGTGGATTGTCGGCCCGCGCACCGGTCGTATGTCCATCAGGAACCTTCCAGTCGTGGGATCTGGCGCATTGTAACGTCAGATTCTCGAAGTACCGACGTACGGGCATTCAAAGTGTCCCCGGGGTCAGGCATCAGGCGCGTTTTAGCCCCTCTCCCGGCCGGAAGAGGGCGCAGGGCGAGTGGCAAGATGCCAGCGCGTTCAGTCAGACACAAGTTCGTGATCGAGCTAACCGGCGGAGCAAGCCCCGCCCCTACTCGTATTCAACAGTCCGGGCCTTTGCGTCAGTTCGATCGGGTCGTGGAAAGATTTCGGACAAAAAAACGGCGACGCCATGAAGGCGCCGCCGCTGTTGATTCTTTGTAGAGGCCCAGATAAGAACCCCACCGGGGTTACTTGCTGGCCACTCCGCATACCGTCTCGATGATGAGGCGGGTCACGATGTACGGGTCGCAGTTGGCGTTGGGACGGCGGTCCTCGATGTAGCCCTTCTGGTCTTTCACGACCTGCCAGGGGATACGGATGGATGCGCCCCGATCCGACTCACCGTACGAGAACTGGTCGTACCGCTGCGTTTCGTGCTCGCCGGTCAGCCGCTCCTCGATACGGTCGCCATAGTTGGCGATGTGCTCGTCTACGTTGGTCCCGAGCGCTTCTGCCGCGTCGATGCACGGCTGATAGCTCTCGCGCATGGCGTTCGTCGAGAAGTTCGTGTGTGCGCCTGCGCCGTTCCAGTCACCTTTTACCGGCTTCGGGTCCAGCGTGGCGGAGATGCCGTGGTCTTCGGCGATCCGGTAGAGCAGCCAGCGTGCCAGCCAGAGTTCATCGGCCGCACGAGGGGTTCCTACCGGTCCGATCTGGAATTCCCACTGGCCGGGCATGACCTCGGCATTGATGCCGGAGATGTGGATTCCGGCCTCGATGCAGGCGTCCATGTGTTCGATGACGACCTCTCGGCCGAAAACCTCGTCGGCGCCGACGCCACAGTAGTAACCACCCTGTGGGGCGGGAAAACCGTTGTCCGGCCAGCCTAACGGCTTGATGCCGTCGAAGTACGTGTACTCCTGTTCGATACCAAACCAGGTGTCAAAAGAGGCGTACTTTTCTGCCGCGGCGGCGCAGGCGGCCCTTGTGTTGCTGGGGTGCGGGGTCATGTCGGTCAGAAGCGTCTCGCACATGACGAGCTTGTTGTCGCCGCCCTCGATCGGGTCCGGAATCACCAGCACGGGGTTGAGGACGACGTCCGAGTTGTCGCCCGTGGCCTGCTGCGTGCTTGAACCGTCAAAACCCCAGATCATCGGCTCCACGCCGTCCGCTATGACCTTGGTCTTGGACCGCATTTTGGCCGTCGGCTGGCTGCCGTCGATCCAGATGTATTCAGCTTTGTAGGGCATCCATGTCTCCAGTCAAATAACCGTGCTCCGTGGGAGCGGACGGTCCGTGTCCACCTGATTGAATGGCCGAAATGATATATCCCCGGCCGCCGCAGTTACATCGCGCTCGGAACGATACGGATCACCTGGTGACAACCCGGGGGTCCCGGCAGGACGGAAATGATCCTAACTCGCGAGTGTTTCAAGAATGTTTCAGGGTTTCCGAATACGCCGGGATTTCAGGAGTCTTCCTGGAACTAACGCGGACGCGAAAAGGACGCCCCCGAAAGGGCGTCCCTGGCATCGCCTGGAGTTAGGCCGTCCGCGATAGACGGTCCGGAGAGGGATCGGAATACTTCCGCCCATTCGGCGGCGGCCGCTCTCCAGTCGAATGAGGACTTACGGCGGAGTTAGCCCTCGAAAGATTTCGCCTGCGCCCAGTAAACAGACGCCTCGTCGATCATGGCCAGCGAAGCCTGCGCCTGCGAATAATCGGCGCCGCCTGTTGAAGCCGCATCGAAGTAGGAAGCGACGCCGGTGACGCCCCGCAACGTCAGGTCCATAGCCGCGAGCACGAGTGCGTGCGGCTCGGCCCGGCTCAGTGGCGGAACGACGGCGGCCCACTCGGCCCGGATAACCTCCATCTCTGTAACGATGGTGGTCACCGCAAGACTTGCTTCAGCGGACTGTGCGTCATAACTCCCGAGCGAGAATACGGCCGTGGCGTTGTGCTCGTTCACGAACTGGTTCCAGTCCGCTACGGCGCCGTTGTGACGTTCGATCACCGGCGCAAGGGTCGTCTCGTACCGGCCGACTTCGCTGTTCCCGCCGCGCATCGCGAGGAGGAGTACGGCGGTCATCGCAGCCAGTGCGGCGATCAGGATGGTTACGGCGGCACCGGATGAGATCCGGATCCCGCCTACCGGTAGATGTGCTGCTCTTGTTGTCATGTCTGACTGTTCCCTATCTGTTCGTGATATCTGAGATCACTGGCGAGATCAAGCGATTGCGTTGGTTGGCGGTCCGCTCTGCGCGAATCGCATCGCAAGGTGATAGGTCATCACCGCCCGTACCCGAAGGTCCACGCCCGAGTTTGATTCGATCGATAGTTTGTCGTAGAGAGTTTGTTGCGTATCACTCAGCGCATCCACGCCGCAGTTCATCCGCTTCGCGATAGCGTCATCCGCGTATCCGAGCGCCATGAGCCTCAACGTCTGTTGCTCGGCGCTGTTCAGTCCGAATAGCACCACGGCGCCGGTGTCGGTTACAGACGGGTCGACGGTGACCAGCCCCCAGGCTGCTCCGTCTATCGCCCGCATGAGCGAATCGGAATCCTCTGCGTTCTTACGAAGCAGGTAGGACCATCCGCCGACATCCCGGCTGATCTTGTCCTCAACGTATTCGGTCTCGGTATCGTCAGCGATCACGACTATCCCGGTCTCCGGGCTCGCCTCACGGATGGCGTGGGCGGTCTTGATCCAGAGCTGCTCATGTCCGGGATCAATCCCGACGATCGCCACTTCCGGCGCCATGCCCTGCGCGAAAGCCACCGCCATAATCGGGTCATCGGTCGCGGCCAGGAGCTCGACGCCGAAAGAACCATCCAGCTGATTGGCCAGACCGTGCCGCATCTCATCGTCGTTGGTGACAACCACGACGGACACGGCCGGACTGCCGGCACGCGACGTTACCGCCTTCCGTGGCGCTATCCCGAATTCGAGGAGTTTTCCTCCATCGGGATTGTATTCCGCGGCCTTTACCGGTTCGTCCCCGGATTTGACCGGCGCTGGATCGAATTGGATCACCTTGGTTTCCTCGATCATCGTCATACTCATTCCCTCTCTGTCTTCTCGCTGGTTCCGGCACTGGCAGGAGGTCCGTGATTCCCCGTTACGTTCCGCCGCCGGGGTGGTTCCTGTTCGTGATTCGTGAAGAGATCGTCTCGCTTGTGTCCGGGAATGGGGAGCGCCGCGGGTAGCATCTCGGGGCCGCCCTCTGGCTCTCCAAATGAGCCGTCCGGTTCACGGGGGCCGAGCCTTGCGGCGTTTCATCGCCGTATTTCCGGGAACCCGCTGGCCGCACCTGGCCCTCGGGAGAATGGCTCGGGGGATCTTGCCCGGCGATCCGGGGCCGGACCGCATGGCCGCCGCAGGCCCGTGATGGACCCGCGACGGCACGGCGGAAAGTGGAACTGCGGAGCACACAGACCACTTGCGATCAATATCAAACCAGGACGCGGCTGACCGACCTTCCATTCGGTCATGGTTTGTTGAACCACGCGGCCCGCGAGGTTGACACGGTCAGGTCAGCCGCTCAGTGAGATTTGTGGCGCGGCGAAGATAGCCGGTCAACGCGTCCCGGAAGAATACGGAAGAAACCGGATGAACCCGGCGGAACTCAGTCGCCACCGCAGGCGTCGATCCCGGCGGCAATAAGCCCTAGACGGTCACGTGAACTTTGACCGATCCGCTGGTCTTGTCGTACGCCAGGTCGAAACCTTTTTCGATCTCGTCCAGTGACACGGTGTGCGTCACGATGTCGTTAAACCCGGTGTCTTTGCTGGCCAGCATATTGACCGCGACATCGTAGTCGTGCTTGCCATCAACGATCCCGTAGCAGGATGAAAGTTTGAACGTCAGCTCGCTCAACATGGGGGGCAGGAAGGCGTACGGGAGTGTGCCCCGGAATCCGCCTACGACGATGACCGTGCCCTGTGAACGCGTCGCTCCACACGCCGTTTCCAGCGGCGCCATGGAGTTGCCCCCGACGGTCTCGACGGTTACATCAGCGCCCAGTCCATCGGTTATCGATTGCGCGGCGTCCTCCAACTCACCCGGCTCGCTCCCGACAACGAGGTCCGCGCCACAACGCTCCGCCATCTCTTTCTGTTGCGGGTATCGGGCGGACGCCACGATCTTCCGTGCGCCCAGGGATCGCGCCGCCGCGATGGCCGCGAGGCCGATCGTCGCGGAGCCGACGACCGCCACGGTGTCTCCGCCCTTCATTCCGCCCCAGCGCACGGCGTGAACGGAAACGGCAAGCGGTTCCACGAGCGCTCCGTCCTGCCACGACATGTTGTCCGCCAGCTTGTGCAGGCCAAGCGGTGTACGCGTCATATAGTCCGCGAAGGCGCCGCCGGACTCCTCCGCCTTGTCGATGCAGTGACGGTACTGGCCGGTACGGCAGAAATAGCACGCCTCACAGGCCTTGCCGGAGCCGATTGTCTCGATGGCCACGCGGTCGCCGGGCTGAATGCGTACTTCGCCCGGCGGCACTTCGACTACCTCGCCCGTCGGCTCGTGTCCGGAGGGGAGGGTTTGCGGTTGCGACCGCTCATTGTTCATGTGGAGGTCTGACCCACAGATCCCGACTTGCTTTATCGCGATCAGGGCCGAGCCGGGAAACCGTTCCGGCATCGGGTTCTGGTGGACGCTTACGATCCCATTGCCGTCATCCAGGGCGGCGCGCATGGTGTCTGGCATCGGGTACTCCTCGTGTTTGACGAGCCGGGCGAACAAGTGTGGGCCTGCAACTAATCCGTTGAGAAAGGCGGATTGTAACCGGCATTGGACTCTGTGCTCATGCCGTGAGTGCGCCGCGCGCATCGTTCGTCCGCTGGACACACCTCCCTGTGGCCAACAAAATGGCCCCGCCCGCTCGATACGAGCTACAACGAGACGAATAACGATCACGGAGTCGCGCATGACAACCGCAAACGCCCAGTGGCGCGGAGTTTTCACCATCCCGGTTACGCCGTTCCATGAGGACGGATCGATCGACTGGGACAGCCTCCGCAGTTGCGTCGAGTTCTGCATAGAGGCGGGCGCACATGGCATCGTGATGCCGGTGAACGCCAGCGAATTTTTCACGCTCACGGACGATGAGCGAGACGAGGTCGTCCGGGTGGGCGTCGAGGTGACCGATGGAGCTGTGCCGTTCGTGGCCGGTACGACCGGCGTATCGCCACAGCACGCCATAGCGCGCTCGCTGGCGGCACAGGAGGCGGGCGCGGACTCCGTGATGGTGCTGCCGCCGCAGCGCGTTGCCGGAGCGACGCAGATGGAAGAGCACTACCGCGCCGTGGGCGAGGCGATATCGATTCCCCTGTTCATCCAGAATCACACGCCGCCCGCGGGAACGGTGATCCCGAACGACGTGATGATTAGACTCCTCAAGGAAGTCCCGAGCATCCAGTACCTCAAAGAGGAGTCGATGCCTCCCGGACACGTCATCACGGCAGTGCTGGAAGGCGCGGGCGACGCCTGTAAAGGCGTGATGGGTGGAGTCGGCGGGCGCTACATCCTTGACGAGTACCGCAGAGGTTCATGCGGCACGATGCCGGGCTGCCAGATTACGGACGCGGCCGTGGCGGTGTGGGACGCACTCGAGCGGGGCGGAACGGACGATCAAGGGAACCAGATGGTCACGGACGAGGCGCGTGACATGTATCAGCAGATACTCCCGGCCATCACGTTTGAATCGCTCTACGGCGCAGGCGCGTACAAGGCCATCCTCCACAGGCGCGGCGTCATCGCCGGCACAACCATGCGCATCCCGTCCCGGCGCGTCATGGATGCCATCGACTTCGAAGAGATCGACATCATCCTGGACCGGCTGTCGCCGTTGTTGAGCTGGAGGAAGAGGTGAGTTGATTCGGTCGATCGTGGTCGAGTGAGGAACTTCTCCCTCGTCATCTCAACGAACACGGAGGAAACCGGAATGGACAAACTGCGAGTCGGGTTCATAGGGACGGGAAATGTCACCGACATGCACTACCTGGGTTACAAAGATAACCCGGCGGTAGAGCTGTATTCCATCTGCGATACGGACCCCGAGTTGCTTCAGCGCAGGTCAACCGAATGGGGAGTGTCAAGGGCCTACCTGGATTACCGTGAACTGCTCGCCGATCCCGAGGTCGACGCAGTGGAGATCATCACCCCTCATCACCTGCATGCCGAGATCGGTATAGCCGCATTCGAGGCGGGCAAACACGTGTCGATGCAAAAACCGATGGCGTTGACCATGGAGGAGTGCGACGCGTTGATAGCGGCGGCAAAGGCCTCCGGCAAGGTCCTCCGTAACTTTGAAAATTTCCGTCACTACCCGCCCATAGTGAAGGCAAAGGAGTTATGGGAATCCGGAGCTGTCGGGGAGCCCATTTCGATCAGGATGAAAGTGGTGCTGGGAACCGAGGGCGACGATTGGGAGGTGCCTTACAGGCGCTGGGAGTGGAGGTTCGATCCGGAGAGAGGTGGCGGAGGCCGGATCATGTTCGATTACGGCTCACACCTGTTTGCGATCGCGTTGATGTTCATGGGCGATGTCGACAGGGTTTATTCATGGATCACTCATACGCCCATCCAGTACGGCTGGCAGATCGATTGCCCCGCGATGGTCATGTGGCAATACAAGGAGGGCGGTCATTACGGAACGCTTGAGGCTGTGCAATCAAACGACCTCCTGATACCCACGAAATACGGCCGACCGGAGGACGAATGGATTGAGCTAACCGGCTCGAAGGGTTTCATCTGGATCAACAGGTGTTCCTCCGAGTTACTGGACAGGCCCCCACTTGTGATGTACCGGGACGGCGTGACGACCGAGTTCTCAGATATCGACTCGGACTGGGGGACGAGTTTCGTAGACGGCGTCAATGACTTCGTCGCCGGGATTGCCGGGGGAAGCGAACTTCACCTGACGGGCGAGGAGGGCAAAAGGGTGGTGCAACTGTGCCGGGCGGTGGAGCTGTCCTCTGCGGAGCACAGGGAAGTCAGGCCAGACGAGATAACCTGACCCGGCGCCCCGGCAGTTCCGATTAGCGCGGCGCTTGACTTGATTGAGAGCGCGAAACGTGACGCCGCTGGCGCCGGGTTACTGTGCGGCCGTGACGAGTGACTTCACGGAACGTGCCAGCCCCCTCCGTCTATCCGCCTTGACTTGACGGCACGTCCTCATCCGGTCGCGGCAGGGTGAAAAAGAACGTCGAGCCTTCGCCGACCGCGGACTCAGCCCACACCCGGCCACCATGTCGATCGATGATCCGGCGGACGATCGCCAGTCCCGCCCCGGTACCGGGATAGTCCTCCGGGCGGTGCAGCCGTTCAAACACGTCGAACACCTTTTCCGCTTCGGCCATGTCAAACCCAATACCTTCGTCACGCACAAAGTAGGCACAGTCACCCTCAAAGTCGGCTGTTCCGATTTCCACTCTCGGTTCCTGGCCGGGCTTCGTAAACTTGCAAGCATTACGCATCAGGTTTGTATACACCTGGCGAAGCAAGCCCGGGTCCGCCTGGCACGATGGCAAGTCACCCACGGTCCACATAGCCCCTGGGTTCAACTCTTGCAACTCCGTCTGTATGGATTTAACGATGTCAGTCGGTT
Organism: Dehalococcoidia bacterium; assembly: GCA_030747175.1. Lineage (GTDB taxonomy): Bacteria > Chloroflexota > Dehalococcoidia > Lucifugimonadales > Lucifugimonadaceae. The sequence goes on from JASLLE010000006.1 coordinate 65,273, forward strand.
CCGCCCGCTGGATAGTCATCTCCTGTTTACCGAGGCGGGAGAAGTTCAGAAGATCTGTCACCAGTTCCGCGCTTTCCTGCGACGAACGCGCGATCAACTCGATGTATTTCTGAGCTGTTTCGGATAGCGTGTCCTGGTCGGACTGGAGCAGCCGCTCGGCGAGATGTGCGTTCATCGCCAGCGGGCCGCGCAGGTCGTGAGACACCGAGTAGAAAAACGCCTCCAATTCTGCTGTCCGATCCACGACCCGCTGTTCCAGGTTTTCGTTCAACTCAGCGAGATCCTGTTCGGCAAGTTTTCGGTCCGTGATGTCCCGGATGATCGCCGTGTACATCTTTCCTTGCTCAAGGTTCACCTCAGCGACCTCAAGTTCCATCGGAAACTCTGTTCCGTCCTTGCGTCTTCCCTGGACTTCACGGTACTTGCCGATTACTTGAGCGACTCCGGTCTCTTCGTACCGGTTCAGATACGCGCTGTGCCCGCTTCGGTAAGGTTCCGTGGCAAGCATCATGACGTTCTCGCCGATCAGCTCCTCCCTGGTGTAGCCAAAGATATGGAGGACCGCGTCGTTGACGGTGTCGATTGTGAGCTCTGAATCAGCGGTTACGATACCGACCGCCGCCGTCTCGACCACGGCGCGAGTGCGTGCTTCAGTGTCAGACAGCGCGCGGTGAAGCTCTGAATTGGCCACGCTGCCTGCGATCTGATCGGCGATCCTTTGAGCGAGTTCCAGGTGCCTGGTTTCGTAAGCGTTCCTGGCACGTGACCTGGCGGCGATCGTGCCGACCAGTTCACCGTTGACGATGAGAGGCACGCGCACGGCCGAACGCAGTCTGTCCGCGCCCGGCGGAGTTGTTTCTGTTGCCGTGTACGTTTCCTGATCTTCAATGGAAATCGTAGAGCGCATTTCGGCGATCATCTGCTGGGCCACCGGAGTATGGTCAATTCGAGACTCTCCCAGCCTGTGACCTTCTATGGCGTCACCGGCCACGTAACGGGTCGTCCACATCCCGGTGCCGGGGTCCCATGTCGTCGCGACGAAACGATCGTAAGGAATCAGTTTCCTTAACGGCTCGGCGATGGCCGTGAACATCTGTTCCACGTCCAGGGATGAGCTTATGAGTCGGCCGATCTCGGCAAGAGCGGCGCGTTCCGTTGCATTCTATTGCGTGACGGCGTGGAGTTCCGTGTTTACGAACGCACCGGTGATCTGCTGCGCAACCCGCCCGAGTAATTCCAGGTGATGTTGCGTGAAATAACCGCGTTGCTCAGAACGCACCGAAAGTGCGCCGACTGCCCGTTCTTCCCAGATCATTGGCACCGCTGCGCACGAGGCAAAGCCAGCCGCCACCATCGCGTCTTCATTCGAGCCCGCGTACTCATCCGACTCGATCAGCATCCCCCCCGGCGGCATTAATTGGTCTCCCCGTTGCCAGTCTGATATGACATGAGATGTTCCCGCCTCCCAGCCCGGAACTTCACGGCCCGCGACGAAGTGCGTCCACAACAACCGGGCATCGGGGTCGAGTCCCATCACCACGAATCGATCGAACGGAATTAATTTACCGACGGAGGCGGCGAAATCATTGAATGCCGTATCGAATTCCAGGGATGAACTCGCCAGACGGCTGATTTCGGAAAGGGTTTTTTCCTCCTCCGCGCCTCGCGTGATGGCCGCGTGCAACCGGGCATTCGCCACGGCGCCCGCGACAAGGCCGGCAACAGCTTCCAGACGTCTCACATCTTGAGCCGTGAATGCGTTCGGCCGGAGGGATTTGATGTCAATCTCTCCGACTAACTCAGCGTTGAATGTGACCGGCGCCCCGACTTTGGCCCGGAAGCCGGTCTCTACTTCTGCCGCCCACATGTATCCAACGTCACGGTCGTCGGTTTGAACGTCATCTATCAATATTGCATCCAGAGAATCCCATAGTCGGACCGAATCTGCGCCCTCGTCCCACCTGGCGGCGTGGTC
>JASLLE010000070.1 GCA_030747175.1 Dehalococcoidia bacterium
AACGATTCCCCGGCTTGCAGCTGGATATGGCGTTCGGCCGTAAATCACGACAAAACAACGAACCACACCGGTATCCGCTCAGGTCATACCGACCCTCTGATTCAAACGAGCGGTTCGCGGAGTCAAATTGTACCGTACGACGCAGGTATTTGCCTCTGAATACCCGATTCCGGTTCACGATTCACCTTAAGAACGTATCCCGGGCGCCATCTGGGTGACTGGCGAGTGAAATATGCGTTCCGGTTTGCTGCCATGTACGAACTGCGCCGGCGAACCTCGCACCTGATCTGTGGTCTGGGTCCGTCCATCGCCGACACGAGAATCGCTCCGACGTTCTCGCACATGCTGATCATTCGCGCCGTCCCAGAATCGACGTGAGCATCTCGAACGTGCCGCGTTCGCGACGCTTGAATGCTCCCCGGGAGCGTCGGCTGGCGGCTGCCGGACGGCAGGCAGTGGGCCGCACTGTGGAAGTTTGACGGACTGCCGAATCCGGGGTGTGTGGTATGGTCCCCGCCAGCGACGTGTGCACTTGATATACCGTTCGGGAGGTCGGAATGTCTGGTTTGCTTGGCTACGCGCCGTTCGCGGCTGCCGCCCTTTTCATTGTTGGCTTTGTCACCATATTCGCCATCAATGCTTACGCAGGTACGTTCCTTCTGGCTATGTCTATCGTGGCCTGGATCTGCCTTGGTGACGGATCGATGTCAGCGCGAGACGCGGATCGCTGACGCGACTTGCTCGACCCGGGAGCAAATGAGCGGGGATCGCTGTAAATCAAAAGCGCCCCCCGGTACGAATAGTCGAATGCCTGACCGGTCGATGTCAAATCTGCTGTCAAACGTAAACCGGCCTCGGAAGCAGAAACGCCTCCGAGACCGGTGTCACGTTTGTTTTACTGGTGGAGCTGGCGAGGATTGAACTCGCGACCCCCTGGTTGCAAACCAGGTGCTCTCCCACTGAGCTACAGCCCCATTTGTCGGCCCCGGCTCGTTTTCCGGCTGGGACCTCTTAAAGCATAATCGCCGGTTGACCCTGCGCGCCATCTACGATTCAATCAATAGTGGAGAACTTGCCAACGTAGCTCAGAGGTAGAGCAGCTGTTTCGTAAACAGCAGGTCACAGGTTCAATTCCTGTCGTTGGCTCCACTCGTATATCAAACGTGAAAGAGGCATCCTTCGACGGGTGTCTCTTTTCGCGTGATGGTCACAATGGCACGCGAATGTTGCCCGCGGGGAAAGCCGTGTTGGACCGGTGACAATTGCGCTCCGTCCACCTCGTGCCCCGCCCCGGTGGTCCGTCACCTGCCACAACACGGCCCGTTCCCGGTTGTCAGGCAGACGCCAACCTGCGCTCCCGGATGCCGCATCAACGCGACGCGCGGCGCGTCACCCAGGCTCTCGTCATGATCCAGGACGGCGTGAATGATCAGCATGTGTGGGAAGCGGAGGGCGATGCACGTGTCGGTGATAGACGGACACAACTCGCAGATCAGGAGCGAAGGGCTCTGGCGTTGGCCGTACATGGCCGCCGGGACGGCGGAGCTTTCGGCGTCACAAGCGTCTCCGCTTTAAGTCGCCGAAGTGCAAGAAGGTGAACGTTACCCTCGGCCCCGGGAATGCGCCCTGATTTCACACGAGCGGAGCCGAGTCATGTTGGTCTCTACGAACCGTTTTCCGGCAACACTTTCTCAAACACGTATCGACCCAGGTCCCGGTTCTGCTCGAAATTGAATCCCTCGAAGTCGCCGTTATACCCGAGCAGCGGAATCGCTCGTTCATGCACCGACGCATGCGACCGCAAGCGGGGTGGCATCTTGACCTCAGACGGGTCACCGAACACCACGTCCCGGTCGGCGTTGGCGACGATATCGCCCAGCCGGTCGTAGAAGAGGTGGTACTTCTCCGCCGCTTCTGACCGCTCCAACGCCTCCTCTACGCCATCAGTTTCGCGAAGGATTTTGAGCGCCTCTTCGGCCTGTCCGGGGTCGTCCAGGTACACGAAAATGCACCCACCCAGGTTCGAGTGGTGCGCCGTATACCTGTCCTTGATGATCGGCACCGGATTGGCTGAAACGCCGTACCGGCCAAGCGTCTCTTTCAGGTCCACCATCCGGGTCTTGGACGACATCCCGTGGTCCGCCGTCAACATGAGCGTTACGCCCGGGTGCGCATCCACGAGATCGCCGATAGCGTTGTCGAGGATGGTCAGGTGTTCCTGTGATTCCGGCTCGTCCGGCGCGTAAGTGTGCATCGCGTAATCGGTCGTCGTGATGTACACCACGTCGTACGGCTCGTCCGCCTGCGACATGATGAAGTTGCCCGCACGCACCGCCCATCCATTCACTTCCAGCGAGTAGATGTGCGGCGGCTCGCCGACCCCTTCCACCACCCAGTCCGGCGGTTGTTCAGACGACGCATGCACCGTGGCTCCGTCCGATAAAAGCGTGCGCAGCTTGTCTTTCGACGTAACCATCGCCGAGCGCTTGCCGAGCCGCGCCGCCCGTTGGAACAGGGTCTCGGCGAGGATGTACTCGCCGGATTCCATGTAGATTTCGTCACCGGTTTCACGCACCAGCCGGTAGTTGGAGCTGATGCCATGCACTTCCGGGAAGTTCGCTGTTACCAGCGAGACGTTGTTCACGTTGGTGACGGACGGCATCATGCTCTCGCCGATCTTCAAGAAGCCGTCTGCGGCCAGCGCTCGAAGGTTCGGCGTCTCGCACGCTTCGAGGTATTCCGGGTCAAAGCCGTCAATGCATACAACGACCGTGGTCATGGTTCTGCGATCCTCATTGGCTTGTCAGGAGTCGTGTGGTGGGCCACGACGCAGGATACCCCGCAACGGGGAGGATGACATGAGTTTGCATCCGCCGCACTATGCCGTGCAAACGGGCGTGGAGACCTGGCCGAAGCCGTGGACAATCAAGATCGCTGAGGCCATCTTCGAGGGGCTGGACGAGCCAGAATAATCTGAGACGCAGGCTCAACGTGTGTTGGGGCTCTCGCGGAGCGTTTACCGTTGCGGCCACCAGCGCGGAGTCCGGGCGCGAGTACCTGACCTGACGGTCCACTTCGCGAGCAGACACGGTCCCCCCGTTCTACGGTTGGCCAAGAAGTTTGAACCGATAGGTGTTGACGGCACCGTTGTCGTACCGCTCGATCACGGAAAACTCCCTGTCCTCGACGACATGTTCCTGTCGAAGCAAACCTGGTCGATACAGAATGTCGAATCCGTATGCCCCCCCATGAAGTAAAACGAGGCCGGCGGGTGCGTTCAAATAGCTCAAGATCACCGTACATTGAAAAATTCGGCGTCTCTTTTGACAATTGCCATCTCATGTACGTTTCAGGATCGAGCCCGGGATACTGCGAACCCGGGTTAACCAAGTACGTATTATTTTTGTGCAACGAGATTGTGCCTGATGTGGCGCGACATTCTGACATTCCCAGTGGCAGATTTACGTTCACACGTTGGCGCAATGGCGCGTGAAAACTAAATACCGAAACGAAGAATCCCGTCTCGTCCGGACCCAGTCGATATTCCGGCAGGCCATCTCGACGAAGCATATTGAAAACTTCGAACTTGACCAGGCGGTGGCCGGAGAAACTACACGCGTTATGTTCATTTAAGTCAACATATGTCGGTGTCCAGGTCCAAACGTTACCGGAGAGACTCCCCAACGTCGGATTCGCCAGCCAGATATCTGTCGTACTAACGCTACCCACGAGATCGATACAGATGGAGATTGGACGACCATACGGTACGAATACCGAACTACCAAGACCGCCGGGAGTGTTGAGTTGGATTGTCGGATCGAATCTCGGGTTGCCGTTTCCAGTGCATGAGATCTCCGATACGAGCGGAGGCTCGTATGAGGAACAACAGTTCGGTTGCCATGTCATTGACGGAACCAAAGGATCGATTACAAGTTCTCCCCTCTCACCGAACACACCCTTCGCATCAACATCTATCTCCGCAGTCATCCATTCATCAACAACCATCGCGCTGACCGTAACCACTCCATGTCCGAGAGCAGTAACCAGGCCAGTCTGGTCAATCGCCAGAACGGACTCGTCCGAAGACTCCCAGGTAACGGGGGCATGGGTGATTGGCAGGTCGTTGTTGTGCAGCTCGAGCAGCATTGACTCTCCCGCCCACAACCGGCCGTCAAAGGCGCCCGGCGCATCGATGGAGAGGTGGCAACATTCGAGTACATAGACAATTGCCTGGGCGTAGATGCCTGCATATTCGGCAAATATCGTCACCTGCCCGGGATTCACCGCGAGAAGCGTGCCAAAGAGGTCGACATCGGCGATTTCTGCGTCCGATGTCTCCCATCTGACGATGGCACCGGGCATCGGCGCGCCTGTTGAGTCCACAACAGTTGCGTTCAATGTGAAGAGATCATCAACGAACATTGCGACCTCTTCGGGATCGATCTGGATAACCGGATCGCCCACCACGATCACGGTGCGGGCGGACGGTGTGGGAACCACTTCCGAGCCGACGAGTTCAGCAAGTACCGAGGTCGTGCCCTCGCCGACGGCGGTCACATTGCCGCCCACCACGGTCGCCACACTCTCGTCGATCGAACGCCACGACACTTCGGCCTGAGGAACTGGATCGCCGTAATTATTTGTGGCCAGCGCCAGGATGAAACCAGACTCACCGACTTCAAGCCGGATTAACTCCGGGTCAACCTCTATGGCCGTGGGCTTGAGCCGGTCCGCGCAGTCGGCGATTTCGTCAGAGAAGTCGATTCCGTAGAACAGTGCGGTCTCACCGAAATCGATCATCTCCGTCAACACAACACGGATAGCTGCCTCGTCTGGTGCGGCCTCGCACTGCTGAACAAAATCATCGATGAGTCTGTCGAATGCATCGCTGCACCGGTCGCCCAGTGCCCTGAGGTCTCCTATTCCAGTCACGTCTATCGCGTACTGAACCTGGTTATGGACCTGGAGAATCGACATCAGGTCGTCGACCGTTCCGACCTGTGCGCAGGCGACATCTAGCTGCTGCGGGGCAATGTTCAACAGTTCGCGGATCAAGGCGTCGGCCACATTCGCCAGCCGCTCCGCATCCTTGATGTCGATCGTTCCGGAGATTTGCTGAACCATTGCTTCCCACTCGCCAGCGGAATTGAGCGCCTCGGCCAGCTTCGCTCCGCCATTGGCAATGGCGCATGAAGTGTCGCGGAAGCAGCTGAGTACTTCGGCGATCTTCGGCTCGACGATTGTGTCCTGCCAGTCCGCCATTGCGTCGGACACACTCTGATTCGCGGCGGCCTTCGCGGCTGGATCGACTGTCCCCGCGGACTGCGCTGCTGCGAGATCGTGGAGCGCGCACTCCAGGGCCGTCAATGCCGATGTCGAAGTTGGGGCACTTGTGTTGCTGACGGCGCAGCCAGCGGGCTGACCGGTGAAACTTCCGACGGAGGAGAAGTGAGTAACCGTGAAGACGATATTTCCCGCGCCTACGGTTAAGGGGCGCAAGTGGAAGTCGGTTCCGCCGGCGCCGAAACCAAATCCTGTGAGTTCAGATCTATCGAATTGCCGGTCGGTGGCGATCGTAACGATGACCGGCCTGTTGAACTTGAGGCCGTCCGGTTCAAACTGGACGCCGGCGACGAAAGCCCCGTCGGAGGGAACTTCTTCCACGGAGGTTATCGGGGTGATCGTTATGGTCCGAGCTTCACGCAGTGCGCCTTCGGGTATCACCATCGTGATCTCGGGTTGAGCCGGGGACCCGAGTGTGATCTGGCCGCCTCCAGTACCCACGTTCAGCGACTGTGAAAGGGAGCTGTCTGTGGCGAAAACTGGAATATAGGCCGACGGCGGCGCGTTGCCGTCTTCCGCCGCAAGGGGATCGCCAGATTCGATCTGTGGAGGCGCCTCAGCATCACCTGCCTCATCGACCACCAGCAAGCCTGCCTCTACGACGATGTCTTCGAGGCCGTCCAGTTCGATTTCGGGCTGGTGGCCGGCGAACAGTTCATCCAATGCGTCGAACTCGGTCAGAGTCAGATCTTCGGACGTCTGAAGACCGGCCGGATTGTTCTGGTCTGACGCTTGAACATCGTTTGCGTCATCGATCACCAACGAGTTCGTAACATCGACGACGGCATCCAGGTCGCCCAGATCGAGTTCGCCCGCGTAGTCGTCGATCAGTTCATTCAGCGTGTCGGGATTGATCGGGAGTTCGCCGATATCTACGGCCTCAAGGGCGTCGACAACTAACCGCTCCAACGCCTTGAAGCCGTCATCGTGCGCCGGGTCTGTCTGAACATCGGCGGGCGTGCCGAGCGCCGTATCTAGATCCTCCAGCGCCGTGCAACCGAGGAATGCCGACAGGAACACGATCAGACCAAAGATCGTGATCGACGACCATCGCTGGATCGCGGGGCGTGGCCGAACGTTGTTCGGCGGGAGTACCGTCGTTTGAAGGATGGGGCCCAGGCCCATCGCGTGTTCCCTGTCGTCCATCGTCGTTCTCCACACCGGCCGGAAGCATCTGGTTGCCACCGATCCGGATCAAGTGAGTCGGTGATGGACAGGCTCAAGGCAGCGGCTACGGGAACCTTGACAGTAAGATCGCCGCGAAATATCCATCTGATGAAACGAACGTGAAAGATCCATCGCCACGACGTGCCGTTTGGGCGAACGCCCCGGCGAACGAGTCCTGCTGTTTCGTAAACAGCAGGTCACAGGTTCAATTCCTGTCGTTGGCTCCACTCGTATATCAAACGTGAAAGAGGCATCCTTCCACGGGTGCCTTTTTTCACGCCCGATGAACCGGCCGCCCGGCGGTTGAAAGCGTCTAATTCCCGCTCGATTTGGCACCTTATGCGGGCGACGTCATGGATGTACGCCCGATTGTGGCCGGGCTCAGGCCAGCTAAACGTGCCGTTTTCTGCCAGTCCCATAGGTGAACACACCGGTCCGGCGGCTCCGCTCCGCGACGCACAATCCATATTGGACAACAACTCGGACCGGTATCACCACGCGCCGGACGCCTGTTCGCGTCCCACTGGATAGAGCAGAGTCCGGCCAGTTCGGCAGTCGCATCGGAGGCGCACCCAGGCATGGAGATCCCCGCCCCTGAAACAGGCGCGTCCAGCCCGGTCAAACGAGATTTCCCTCGGCGCGTTGATCGCGGCCGGCTTCCTTACTTCATCGCCGGCGCGACCCTGACGATACTGCTGGCGATGACCATCGGGACGGTCATCATGGTCCGCTCGATCGTCGACACGCAAAGCGGCGACCGTTTTGAAGCGTTCTCCGCGCGCGCGCCCAACACCATCGCCGCGGAGTTGCGCGCAGTAATGGCGGAAGCGGACGAGATCGCCGGTGTCCTGGTCGGCTCTCCGGATGTCACGGCGGACGCTTTCTCCGAGTTCGCCGGCGGGCTCCGAGACCAGAACGTCACCGCCAACACAATCGGCTTCATTCCCCTGGTCCAGACGGGGGAGGCGGACGATTTCGAAGCCTCGATGAGATCGCAGGGATTCACCGCTTACCTGATGGAAAGTGGAGCACCCGGCGGCGAGCAGTTCCCGGTGGCGTTCATTGACCCGCCGGACGGCATTCCCGCCAGATTTGGCGATGACCTCGGACAGGATCCCGCCTTCGCCGAGGCAATGATTGAAGCCAGGGACACGGGCCGGGCGGCGGCGACCGCGCCGTTCATTCACGACGGATCGACCTCATTCGCCGTGCTCGCCCCGATATATCGTTCCGGGGTGCGCGTGCAGTCGACGGACCAGCGTCGTGACGCCCTGATCGGGTTCGGCCTGACTCTTTATAACAATGAACAGCTAATGGCGGGTCCCATCGCCCGCGCCGACCTGTCGGAGGTACACACCACGATTACGGACCTCGGCCCGATATCGACTCCCAACGAGATCGCTGTATCCCTGTTTACATCCCCGGCCGCCACGAAGGACGGCGGCAGTCATGCCGTTACCGTAATCGAAGTCGGCGGCCGTGATTGGCGGTTCGATCTCCGGTCAGTGCCGTGGTTCGGCGTCAGCGCGCTCGAACGGAACGTATGGATGATCGCTCTCGGCGCCGGGCTTGCTATCACCGCCATCGCGACGGGCGCCAGTTACTCGCTGGCATCGTCTCGCCAGAGTGCCCGGTCCGATCTCCGGTTGATGAGCACACAACTTTCGGTGTTCCTGGAATCGGCGCTTGAAGGCATCTTGCTGGTCGATCGCGATCGACGGGTTGTGTGGACAAACCAGGCGTTCGCAAACGCGTTCGGATACAGAGACTCGGCGGCGCTCGTCGGACTGACCAGTCCCGAACTGGAGCAGGGCGCAGAAGTGTCGGTACAGGAACCCGCTGGACTGGTTGGCCGGATCGACGAGATCTATACCGATGAGAACCTGACCGTGCCCGCCGAAGACATCAACTTCGTCGAGCCATCGCCGGTAACCTACTCAAGGACATCGGTCCCGGTGACCGATGAGGACGGCGACTACCGGGGACGGCTGTGGGTGTACCGGGATGTAACCGGTGAACGGGCGGCGGAACAGGCCAAGGGCGTGTTCGTTTCAATGGTTTCCCATGAACTCCGGACGCCCCTCACGTCTGTCATCGGATTCCTGGAACTCGTCATCTCGGGCGCAGCGGGACCCATCACTTCCGAATCGGAACGCTTGCTGGGCATGGCGCGCCGGAGTAGCGATCGATTAAAACGGCTCGTGAACGACATCCTGGATATCTCTCGCCTGGAAGGCGGAATCCGGGTCGATCTTGCGCCCGATCCGCTGGTTCCTCTCGTTTCAGAACTTCTCGATAACGTCCGAGGCGAATTCGAATCGCGAAATTTGACGTTACAGGTCAATGTGCCACCCGGCTTGCCCGAGGTTTACGCGGACTCCAGCCGGCTGTTCCAGGTACTCATGAATCTGACCACCAACGCTTACCGGTACACGCCCGAGGGCGGCAAGGTGACGCTGGCCGCACAAACACGCGGAGACCTGATTGAGATCTCCGTGACAGATACCGGCGTCGGCATTCCGGACGAGGATAAGGAGCGTATTTTCGAGCGCTTCGTACGGGTCGAATCGGAAGCCCGCAAATCGCCGGGGAGCACGGGACTCGGCCTGGCCATCGCCAAATCCCTCACGGAACTCCAGGGTGGCGTCATCGAGATGACGTCAGATGTCGGGGTGGGAACGACTTTCCGGGTGCTGCTCAACCAGGCGCCGGACGAAAAGTCATCACGCACGATCAACCTGGCAGCTTAGGGTTCCTGTCTCGCCGGGCAGAGTCCTAGCACGCGTGCCCGGGCTCGTTCTTGTTCCCCCACGGAGTTTCGGCCTGCGCGGAACATGCCGCTCCCACGCACTCCGGAGATAAATGGCAGTGGCAAGAATACGCACGTCGGGCAGGTCCGGCGTCGTTTACCTTGCTCCGGCCAGCCCGGCCATGGCGTTTATAGTCGCTCCCGGCGGACGCTCCCGATGTCTGGAGACAGGGCGATGCGGTTGTGGATCGGGGTTCCGGGGGTACGATCCATGGGCTTCCCGGGCATGCCAGGGGATCTTCCCGACCCGGGAGCGAGCACGGCTCGGCGTTCCTCGCCGAGAGCGTCAAACCAGAAACGCGACATTTAATGGGCCAGTGGAAACGGCGGGGCTGGCCGGGGCGATGAGACGCGTTCAGCAGTCTCGGAGTGTCCGGAAATCGGCGGGTCAGGCGGCCGCGGCGTACCGGTAACCGAATCCGCGAACCGTCTCCACGAGACGCGGCCGCCTCGGGTTGGCTTCGATCTTGTGTCGCAGGTGGCTCACACAGAGCCGAACGCTCTCCGGCGCCGCTTCTACGGCGTCCACTCCCCATACGAGGTCGAGCAACCTGTCCTGGCTCAATACCTGCCCCCGGTGGCCCGAAAGCACGGAGAGCATGCGGTACTCAAGCGGCGTGAGGGAAACAGGCACGCCTCGCACGCGGACGGTGTGAGCGCTGTGGTCGATGATCAGTTCGCCGTCCGTGAAATCGCTTCGCTCTGTGCCAACGGCCGGCATCGCCGCCCGGCGCAGGACCGATGCCACACGCGCCTTGAGTTCGTCGGCGCCGAAAGGCTTCACAATGTAGTCGTCGGCGCCCGCGCGCAGGCCTCTAACCCGATCGGGCTCGTCGCCCATAGCGCTAAGGAAGATCACCGGTACTTCGGAGACTTCCCGGATCCTTCCGCAGAGGTCGATTCCGGACATCCCTGGAAGACCGATATCAAGTATGGCGATATCAGGCCGGCGCTGAAAAAACGCGCGCAGTCCTTCCTCGCCGTTCGTTGCGCACATGACATCAAGGCCATCCAGGCGCAACAGTGTTGAGATCAGCTCCAGAATTTCCGGCTCATCTTCTACTACGAGCACGCTGACGTTGTTATTCATGTAATTCGGTCAACTCCGACCCCTGGCAATCTGCGTGACACTCCGGAATTTCGATGCCACAACACAAAGCTACAAAACCGACACAAAAGGAACACATGGTGAAAACACGGGTTTGGCAGGATGAGGTTACGCGAAGTGCATCAAGGCCTCGCCGGGGGAAATAACGATCAGGAGCGATCAATGGGTGTGTCCAGCAATCAAGATGTGAATTCAACAACCCCCGGAACCTCGACCTCCAGGCCGGGAGCACGGGGCAGATTTCGCAGTGCGGTAGATCGCCGGCTAACGCGGATGCGAGAAGGTATGCCATGGGCCCGCAGCGCGAACGCAAAACTGGTGGAATCGTACGGCAGTATCGTCGATCTTGACCTCGGTTGGAGAATGACCGACTCAGCATTGCAACAGCACCAGTCCGGGCAGATCGTGCTCGACGACGAACGCTACGAAACGCTTTCCGCCCTCTGGGAGACTCTCACGGCGGAGATCATCCAAATGCCTGATCGCGACGGGCCGTCGAGCTCCAACGAGGTTGCAGAAGAGCTCACTGAGGCGGTACACGAACGTCTCCAGAAGATGAGCGACGAAATGCGCCGCGACGAGCGGGCAACGATCCGCCTGACACACGACTATGAAACCTTGATCGACCTTGACCTCAGCTGGCGGATGGTTGAGCACACGCTCGCGGCCGCCGGCCGGGGTGAGATCGAGCTGGACCGGGCGCGGGAAGACGCACTACGGGACAACTGGCGCGAACTCACGACCGAACTCGTCGCCATCCTCGGCCGTCATCAGGATGAAGTATCGGAATCACCGAGCCAGGAAGCGCTCGACAACCTGTTCGAGTTCAGGCAAGCCGCCTGACGGTCGTCCGGAACATACGATTAGAAAACCTTGATCAAAAAAAGAGGCGGCCGTGTGGCCGCCTCTTTTCATACGTCCCGGATTAACGCCCGATTATGTCCGTGTTGGCTTCAAAGTCCTCAGTCCCGGGATTCTCCTTCACTTCCCCCACGATGTTCCGGATCGGTAGCGACGGCGATGGATTTCAACAGCCCGGCCATCGCAATGACGGCTCCGCCCAGGAACAAAGGCAGGCGCGCCTCCGGGCGTTGGACGATCAGACCATCGCCCAGTTGGATGGCGGCCAGGATGACCCCGGCGACTGTAAGTATCACCCAGGGCGCCAGGCGCCGGATCACCGAATTCCCCATTATTTAACCGATCACGTCCTGGCCGGCTGGCTCACCGGACGACAAGGTTGACAAGCTTTCCTGGAACGTAAATCCGGCGAACGATCTCGGCATCGTCCGTGTACGCCTTCACACGGTCAGAGGCAAACGCCGCCTCAAATGCCTCTTCCTCGGTAACATCGGCCGCCAGTTCCAGGCGTTCCCTCACCTTGCCGTTAATTTGCACGACCACCGTGATAACTTCATCAGCCGCAAGTTCATCATCCCAGCCGGGCAGGGACTGATTGTGGATGCTGAACGAATGTCCCCTCCGCTCCCATAGCTCCTCCGCAATGTGAGGGGCCAGCGGGGCCGTCAGCAGAAGTAACCTGTCGATGACATCAGACCAGGTCCCGGCAGATACCGAGCCGCCTTCCCACCGGCGGTTCATCTCGCTGCTCAGTTCCATGAGGGCGGCGATAGCGGTGTTGAACTTGAATCGTTCAAGGTCCTGGACCGCGCGGCGCGTGGTTTTGTGGGCGGCGCGGATGAGCTCCCGTTCGGCCTGCTCGCCGCCGGTCGAAGAAAGGCCAGAGGCATCCCGTGTGGCCAGTTCCCAGACCCTGTTCAACCATCGAGTTATCCCGGCCAGCCCATCGTCGCTCCAGTCGCCACCCTGATCCCACGGACCCAGGAACATAAGGTAGCAGCGGATCGTGTCAGCGCCGTAGCGTTCAACAAGAGGGTCCGGCGCGAGCGGGTTGGACCGCTTTGAGATCTTCTGATGGTCCTTGACCAGGAGCCCCTGGTTGAAAAGCCTGGAATACGGCTCGCCGAAATCGATCATCTTGAGATCGCGAAGCACCTTGGTAAAGAAGCGGGCGTACAGCAGGTGCATCACGGCGTGTTCCGCCCCACCCATGTACTGGTGTACGGGCAGCCACGACTTCACGGCAGACGGCTCAAAGGGCGCTTCTGCCTCCTGCGGACTGGCGAAACGCAGGTGGTACCAGGACGAATCGACGAAGGTGTCCATCGTGTCCGTTTCCCGCCTGGCGGGCGCTCCGCATTCGGGACAACTGGTGTTGATGAAATCGGGATCGTCCGCCAGCGGTGAGCGGCCTGTTGGTTTGAACTCCGCCTCGTCCGGCAACTGCACCGGGAGGTCCGTGACGGGCACGGGTACCGTGCCGCAACTTTCGCAGTGGATGATCGGTATAGGCGTGCCCCAGTAGCGCTGTCTTGAGAACTGCCAGTCACGCATCCGGTAGGTAACCCGGCGGTTGCCGATGTTTTCGGCCTCGATCTTGTCTGCGATCTTCTCAAGGCCTTCGCTGTTTGGCAGGCCGTCGAACTCCGCCGAGTTGACCTGAGTCCCGGGCGTCAGATATGCCTCTGTCAGATCTGAGCCGTCCCAGCCGTCCGGGGCTATGACCACCCTGATCGGCAGGTCATACTTTCTGGCGAATATCAGGTCCCGCTCGTCGTGAGCCGGCACGCCCATGACTGCGCCGGTACCGTACGTGGCGAGAACGTAGTCGCCGACAAGGATGGGCACGCGATCCCCGTTCAACGGATTCGTCGCGTACGCGCCCGTCGGCACGCCCGTCTTTTCGCGCTCGGTCGACGTTCGCTCGATCTCGGAAGTCCGCGCCGCTTTTGCTATGTACTCCGAGACCGCTTCTCGCTGCTCCGGCCGGGTCAGTTGCTCCACCAGGGGATGCTCCGGAGCGAGCACCACGAAGGTCACCCCGTACACCGTGTCTATACGCGTAGTGAAGGTGGTCAGGCTGCTTTCTGAGAGTCCGTACTCGGAAATATCAAACTGAAAATCAACGCCCTGTGACCGGCCGATCCAGTTGGTCTGCATCACTTTGATCTTGTTTGGCCAGTCGATGTGCTCCATCTGTAAAAGTTCGTCGGCGTATTCAGTAATCTTGAAAAACCACTGGTCCATCTCGCGCCGGGCTATGGGCGTTTCACAGCGCTCGCATGCTCCATCCAACACCTGTTCGTTGGCGACGGTGGTCTGACAACCCTCACACCAGTTGGCGAACCCCCGTGACTGGTAGGCGAGGCCGGCCTCGTACAACCTCAGGAAAAGGTACTGGTTCCAGCGGTAGTAATCCGGGGTGTGCGTAGTCAGCTCCCGGTCCCAGTCGTAGCTGGTGCCCATCGAGCGAAACTGCCGTCGCATGTTGTCTATGTTGGTCTCTGTGTAAATGCGCGGGTGGATATTTGAGGCGATCGCCGCATTTTCGGCCGGCAGGCCGAAAGAGTCGAACCCCATCGGGTGCAACACGTTGTAGCCCTGCATGCGCTTGAAACGTGCGTGCGAGTCTGCGCCGGCGTACTGATACCAGTGACCGATGTGCACGTCCCCGGACGGGTACGGGAACATGACCAGGGCGTACCAGTTGTCTTTGCCCGGGACATCATCGTGTGTCTTATGGACGGCCTCACGTTCCCACCGCTCCTGCCATTTCTTTTCGATGGAGGAAGGTTCATAACGGTCCCTGTTGTTGGCCGTCGACGAATCGCGCTCCTGGCGATTACGAGTGGTGGTCAAATTGATCTTTCCTGGAAGGTGACTGTTCTGCAGGGTCGGGACCCGCGGAAATATCCGACCCGGGTTTGTGTCCGGTCGCGACGGTCATTCTAGCAAGCGAGTCCAGACACGCCGGTTGGAACGCGGCATCCCGTGTTTCAAACGGCACAAAAAAACCCCGGACCCCTGTGCGAGGGGTCCGGGGCGCAAAGATCGCGGCCTCCAGGGACCAGCCCTGACCGTTCGCCAGAGGCGCCGGTTGGCCGCTAACCAGCCGGCGGTGGAAACGGCCCCCGCGCAATCCGGCAACGCCAGACCACCGGGGAAACCCTCACCGCCGGGCCAGGTTCAATATTCAGGCTGCCGCGTCACCATCCGGGTTGCCCGAAAGGGTCAGCACGACGCGTCGGTCGTTACGGTGTGGCAGCACAGGGTCACCCCGCCGAAGCGAGATGTTGCGTGACCAGCGAGCCATCGGCCAATCGACGTGGATAATCGGCGTCTCGTCGGCCTGTCGCTCATATGTTTTTTGCTGAAACATCGGTTCGCCTTCAAGTCCCCTCTTGCTCACCGGTAGCCATCCGGTATGTGCAAACTCTAGAGCGGACCAGGATTGGAGGCAGTGGTGACAATTACGCTTCCGAGCGCGTATCGTCCGGCCCCGGCACGTGGGGGTTAGCAACCATGTCGCGACACTTCCGGCTCGAAAGAGCGCCGACTCCCGGACAGCATCCTGGCGCACAGGGTGGAATGGTCTTCACCCGGGTCACCAACTCCGGTAGGCGAAATGAACCGGGGATAGCTGCGCCCGAACCCGAGAAGTTCCCGGAAAGTTCAAGGATTGAAAACGTTGATGGGCGAGCCGGCCAGCCAGGCCTGCACGTTTTCGAGAGAAGCGGCCATGAAATGGCGGATCGTGTCTCCCGTGGCGTAGCCCAGGTGCGGCGCGAGAAGGACGTTGTCCAGCTCAAGCAATGGATGATCGCCCGGCAGCGGTTCTACGTCGTAGACGTCCAGCGCGGCTCCTGCAATCTGGTCATTCCGGAGCGCATCCAGCAGTGCGGCTTCATCCA
Source organism: Dehalococcoidia bacterium (assembly GCA_030747175.1). Lineage (GTDB taxonomy): Bacteria > Chloroflexota > Dehalococcoidia > Lucifugimonadales > Lucifugimonadaceae. The sequence continues at coordinate 15,200 of JASLLE010000070.1, forward strand.
CAATCGGGCCGCGGGACGTGTTGACCAGGTAGGAGGTCGGCTTCATGAGGCCGAACTCGCGAGCGGTCACCCATCCGCGGCTCAGATCGGTTAGCGGGACGTGGATCGACAGGATGTCAGACTGTGAGAACAGCTCGTCCCATGAAACGTACTTCGCTCCGTTAGCCGCCGCTCGCCCGGCATCAAGCGTCGGGCCCCACGCGATCACGTCCATGTCGAAGGCGTTGCCGTAACCGGCGACCAGTGTGCCAAGCCGGCCCATGCCGAGGATGCCAAGCGTCTTGCCGCCGATGCCCTCACCGCTTCGCGTCTGCCATTGCCCGGCCCGCATCTGCCGGTCTTCGATTGCGATGTGACGGGTCACGCCAAGGATCAAGGCCCATGTGAGCTCCGACGTGGAGTTGCCTCGGGACGGCACTCCCCGGGTGATGCAGACCGTGATGCCGAGTCTGTTTGCAGCGTCCATGTCGATGTTGGCCTGCCGTGCGCCGGTCCCGGCGATCAGCTTGAGGTTGGGCAACCGGTCCAGCACCTCCGCGGGAAAGCGCGTCCGCTCACGTGTGGTCACAAGGACCTCAAATGGTGCAAGCCGTTCCACGAGGGCGTCCTGGTCAAGGATTGTGTTGTCAAAAATATCGATCGATTCGACCGGTAGTGACGCCCAGTCGGCCGACCCCTCGGCGAGATGGAGGTAGTCGTCGAGGATGGCAATTCTGGTCATCTACGGGGTCTCCGTGTACTGGATGGATGGCTGCGGGATGTGACGCATTGGATCAGGGGCCGTCACGCGAGACCGGGTCCTTCGAGAGCCTCAGGACAATAGCGTAACGACAGGGTGAGAGGGCTTTTCCCTCACCCTTTGCCCGTTCCCGCTGGGAGAGGGGATTTTAGCTGACTCTCTCCCCCCACACGGACGAAGGGGTTTCCTGAGCGCTCACGACGTCTGAATGGCTTTTTCACCGGGCCGCGGGCGGGCGTCGTCTGTCATCGTCGTCAATCGCCCGGGGTTCCCCGGCCACTCGTTTCAAGATCACCGTGTCGAAAGTCATTTCAGCGACGACCTCTTGGGTCGTGCTTGATCGCTTTCGCCATGTTTCAGATTCTGTTACGTGTCCCAGGCCCAGTTACGGTCTCCCGGATTCCGTAACAGCCGTCGATGTATCACTGAATGTTGCCGCGGAATGCATCGCCGGCAGCCGCAACTGCTGGAAGATATCCGATGGCGCCGAGTATCCGATATCGATCGCCACGCCATCCCGGTTGCCGTAGAAAATCCGGATGCCTGTTTGATCAACTTCTTGAGCGTCAAAGAACATCAGAATGGCCGGTTCGCCGGTGTCGGTGGTGATCTCCTCCAGGGACGTGACCTCTATCCCGAGTTCAACCATTCCCTGCGTGATTATGCTTGCGTACTCGGCAATCGTGCCGCCAAATTTTGGAAGATCGGAGAACCGCCACTCCCTGATCAGGAGCCCCACGCCTTCATTTTCATAGGCGGCGGCAAACCCGCCCTGTGGATAGCCAGGAATCGCTTCGAGCTGGGCTGGATAGTCGAAGGAAAAAGGGTGATCCGCGCTCTCGTAACGAGCGAATCCCAGGGCCGGGCCGATTTTGACCGGAGTCCCTGCCGGCGCTGTCTGAACCGGCTCGGGAGTCTCAGCCGACGGGGATTCGCCGCCGCCACAGGCCAGGCTGAAAACCGCTAACGCCACAGAAGTCACCAGTACCAGGAAGGCAC